>CAMQSH010000001.1 GCA_947036575.1 uncultured Brevinema sp.
TACCTCTACACGGCAAATTGTAGCTATGCAACAAGCTGTAAAAACAGCTGTAGATACTATTCTTAACGTTTCAGATAATAATGTTTTAGGCTTATCTACAGAATCCTCAGTAGTTATACGGCTAATAACTGGTACTCAGGGAGCTATAGCTACTGTTACTTTATCTACTACAGATGATTATCTGTTTGAAGATAATAGAAATACTAAAACCTTTATAGTAGTTTTAGCTGTTGAAAGAGTTCCTACAACAAGTATTTTGAATACTCAATTAGCAAGAACGTTTACAGGTGCTGCTAATGACCAATCTATTACTATTAATGAAACTACAGGTACTGCTGGCATAGAGTCAGGTGGAATCATTATTGCTTCAGATGCTAATGGTGTATTTACATCTGCTGGTACTGCTATTGTTACTTTAGCTGATGCCGATAATACCTCTACACGGCAAATTGTAGCTATGCAACAAGCTGTAAAAACAGCTGTAGATGCTATTCTTAACGTTTCAGATAATAATGTTTTAGGCTTATCTAAAGAATCCTCAGTAGTTGTACGGCTATCTGGTATTCAGGGAGCTGAAGCTACTGTTACTTTATCTACTACAGATGGTTACCTATTTGAAGATAATAGAAATACTAAAACCTTTATAATAGTTTTAACTCGTCTAGATATAGTATCTATTATAGATTCTTCTGCATTTAATGTGCCTGCTACACCTACTAGTCAAGGAACTGCTGGAACAGCAAGTTTTACAATTCCTGTTGACTTTAATGATGTTACTATTAAAGTTCCTACTTATTTTCATAATAAAGATAACCTACTATATAATGAGAAAAAAGATGCTGTTACAAAAACTTTCAAATCTATGCCAACCCCTATAGGAGTAGAAATAACCGCTATTGAAGAAGATATTCATAGTTCCAAGGTTACTATCACTTTTGGTGCCAAAGATGGTTATAGATTTATTGATCATAGTCCTAGCAAAAGATTCACAATCTACCTTTCTGGTTATTTTGGTGATGGTACACAAACCATTGAAGAACCTTCTTATTTTGTTCCAGGTTTTGGAGTAATTCCTAGTGGGATTCAGTTAGATCCAGGCTTTGTTCAACATAAACGTCTTGTTCATGCTACTGTTAGAGGTAATGTGAATAACCAAAAGATTGCTGTTATGCAAGCACTTGATCAGATGTTTTATAATGCAAGTATATACGCTCCTCTATTACCTGAGGGAATAAAATATACAAAAAAAACTCCTAGAGCTAGAGTTAAACTAGATGCAAAAGGGAAACCAATGCTATATGACAATCAAGGTTACTTTATAGTTACTTTACCTCAGCAAGATGGATATTATATATTTAATCAAGCTGATAAAACAAAAAAAGAAATAACAATAAGAGTTCAATGGCTTCCTGGTTACTAAAATTAAAAGTTAATAAAAACCCCTACCTTTATTTGGTAGGGGTTTTTCTATACTCTATATTTATTCCATAGGTAGCTATCTTATTGATATTACTATTATAAATAATAAAACAAACTATATAATGTTTTCCCTTGATTTATAATAATAATGAATCATAATATATTTTTTTCATTATTTTCTCCTATCGTTATTAATAAATAACGTGTTTTTTATAAGTTAAAGAATAAGTCATTCCCTTGTTTTTTGTGGTATCGACAGAAACTATTAATACACCATTATCAAGTTTAGCAGTTACCCCTTCTGAAGCATCAAAAGATTTAACATCACTAATAGTTAATTCAAAAGGTTTTTCTGAAAATAGAGGATCAGCAAAAGACACTTCATAAGAACCATTATTTAATTTTTCCATATAAGTTAGTTCTCTACTAGTGCTTATATTATTATATATTCCTTCTGCAAAAAAGTTTAACGCTAATAAAGAAATATTTTTATGATAAGCTCCATGAATATTATCTTCTACAATGAGGTCTATAGGATTTTGATAAGATTCTACAAATTCAGGAGTTGCATTAGGTAATAAATAATAAACTAAAGAAGCATTTTGAGGACGAATACCATGATTAAATGTTACTAAAGCATATTCATTATTAAAGATATTAGTAGTAGATCTTTTATCTATTTTATTAATATCACCCCAAGCTCCTGAAGTGGTTTTTCTTTCTACACTAACATTTTGTTCTGTTGGAAAATAGTAAGCAAGGGAGGTACTTGGTGTGTTATCTTGAATATGAATAGTTTTAACTAATTGATTTCCATTTTTTAATTCTTGTCCATTGACTAATATATTATTATTTGAAAGTAGTCTTCTATTTTCTATAGTAGTTTCTACACCATAACTAGAATTGTCTTTGATTCCAGAATTAATGAATACAATTTCATCATCAAACATAAACCATGATTTTTTAGCACCTAAACTTTCATTCATATTAGAAATACTCATCCCTGCAGCTCCATAAGTACCCAAAGATAAACCTCCAGAATACTCATTAAAAGAGTAATCCTCTCTAGGAAAATCATTTACATAAGCACTTTGTCCACCTTGCATCACAATACGACCTGATGTAACATTTCTAGGACGAGTAACTCTTGTAACCCCAGCCATTCTATAAGGATCTATTGTTGGCCAATAAGAACCACCATACTGTATTGTATCCGTATAAAGAGAAACAGTACCATCGCCTTGATACCAAGGTTTGATATTTTCACTATTAATACTTTCATTTTTTGCAATTCTAGTAGAAGAACGTGCTATAGAAAATGTATATGTTGGGCGTCTATGAATGTTTCTTTCCATTGCATTAAAAGCAAAATGTTTATCTTGAGCATCTATTCTATCTGTTATTGATTTATCCATAATTTCTTGAGCTTTTACGTTTAGTACAGATGCTGGATTGCCTCTAAAAAATGTTTTATTACCTTCTAACCAAGATTTAAGAATAGATTCTAATGTTTTTTGATTTTTAGAATCTGCTATTAAAGCAATTTTTAATAAACTTTCTATAAAACCATTACCAAGAGTTGTTGCAGCATCATAAGAACGAGCAACAGATCTTCCCCTGACATTATCAATAACAGATCCTTTATAAATAATAGGTTCTATAGAGTTGTACAACCAATCATATAAAATAGGATCTAAGATATCCCATTGCGTACCTGATAATAAATATAAAATATTAGAAAGGCGACCAATCAGTACATTACCATAAGAACCTGTATAGGGTACATCAATATGTTGAATAAAAGATCCATCTTTATAAAATCCATCTCCACTTTCTACAATAACATATAATGTTTTTACTTGTTCTATTGTTTTGTCAAGAAGTGCTTCATCTTCCATTACAAGAGCTTGTAAAATTTTGATTAGTCCAAGATCTGCTAAGTTAGCACCTGTATGTCTTTTACAAACAAGATCAATTTGAATATAATTATCAATAGAATTCATATAACTTTCTCTTTGAGAAGGAGTCAAATCATCATAAAGCATAATTGTCATTTTAATAAGATCCCCAGGAGCTCCTATTTGCCAATCCCACCAATTACCATAATAATCTTGGTCTGCAAGATAAACATTATTTATCATCCAATCG
Source organism: uncultured Brevinema sp. (assembly GCA_947036575.1). Lineage (GTDB taxonomy): Bacteria > Spirochaetota > Brevinematia > Brevinematales > Brevinemataceae > Brevinema_A. The sequence goes on from CAMQSH010000001.1 coordinate 3,568, forward strand.
AGAGAATTTGTAATAAAAGTGTGAACTTCTTTATTCTGATATTGAGCTGTCCCTAGTGTTTTATAGGCTAAAACAATAGGAGTAATATTACGATATCCTCGAGTAATATGAGCTGGATTCGTTTTCCATTGATCATATTCTTTCCAGATTTCTGTTCTATTTTCATCAAGATTTGCTGTTTCCATTAATTTTGTCGCTCTATCTGATATACTTTTCACATACTTTTGAGAGGATTCAGCTTTTAATTGTTTTGTATTACCAATTAAAAATTCTGCCCATTTATCTCTTAATTGTTTCATTTCACTGCCACCACTCATACTACATGAGCTTAGTAATAAGATAAGTAAAATACTAATTATTTTCATAAAATAACTCCTTAAAATTGAAATCTAGTAAGAACACCGATATTAAGACCAAATGGTTGACGTTTTGTAGTTGTTTGAGTACCATTGACTACAAATTCAACCAAAGGCATAATAGCAAAGTAAGAACTTAGCCATGTTTCCATTCTGAATCTTGTTGAAAAGTAAAACACATTTGCTGTATTAGGATTAAATTCTCCATACTCTTCACCTGTGTCAGGATTTTTACCAGGATTATAAATATATCCTAAAAATCTAAATCTATATCTTGTATAAAAAGTAAATCTATTAATTTTTGAAGAAACTCTAGGACTCCAATTATGATGAATATCAAAAGTTGTATACTCCCACATGGAACGTCTAAATTCAGTTCCTTTAACACCATCAACAGTAACATCTTTATATCCAGTACCATTAAGCCAAAAACGTGTGGATAATTCATATTTTACTGATGTCGTAGGATTAGGTCTATGAGTATAAGATGCAAATACTTGTAATCTACCTCTCGTATCAAACTCTAATGCTAAATAAGGAGTAATATAAGCATGCAAAAATAACATATAATTAAGATTGACACTATCTCCTGCCAATCCATTAGCATGTTGTGACCAATTATAAGACCCATAAGCCCAAAATTTGAATGAAAAACGAAGCATCCCATTAAAAAACCAAGGAGTACCATAACCCCATTCTATTTCGTAACAAGGATTTATTCTATCCATTGCACTAACTGTGCTATTAGGATCATCTAATAATTTTAAAGGATTTGCTTGGGTAAACCAAAATAGATACATCCCTATCTGTTCTTTAGGCTTTGCTACTGCTTGTACAGCGATTGGATCATCTGTTGTTAACTCCTCAACTAGCACATCTTGTGCAAATACACTGACTGATGAAAATAATATAACAAATGCTATATTAATAAATGAAAAATTTCTCATAATTATCTCCTATCGTTATTAATTAATAACGTATTTTTATTATTCCACTATATCCTTTATAAAATTATATTAATTATTTTATTTTTTACAAAGTTCTTATGATTTTAATTATAAAAAGAAGCCTTAATGATATTGTTCGTATTACTAAGGATTTTTTATTAATATAACTATGTTACACATGTGTTATTTATTTTTTTGGAGCAAAATCAAAGGTGGTAACCACTACTTTATGATCTGATGGCCATACCCCTAATGGGTTGATAATATTATCTTCTGTATTTTCTACATATGTTTTATTATATGCTATTGTATTTTTTGGTCCTACAATTACAGATGATTTAAGAGCAATCTTTGGATTTGGATAAAAATGAATAAAATTAATTCTTTCTCGTTCATCTGCTTCGGGAGACCATGTTAACATTCCTCTATCAGTAGCACTAAGATTAGTATTGTCTGCAGGATATGTAAATCTAGGATGGGTAACTGCTGATGGATATAATTTTCTATAACTATCAACAAAACCAGCTTTTTCTAAAGTTGCAGTACTATTCCAATTGAATACTACCCCATTATGACTGTAGAGATCTTTTGTTTCTTCTGTCCAGTCTAGATGTGAAGGTTCATTATAATCTCCACCAATCAACACGATAGTTCCGTTTGCAATATCTGTTTGCACATCTTTTACAATTGCAGCTACGGACTCATCACGCATTGATGCTAAATTTTGTTTTTCAATTAGTGCTATATCAGTTACAGGAGCATCCATTTTTTTGAAAGTATCACCATCACCAAAAGCAGAACCATCGTAACCTCTAGGGAGTATCACAGCATAATTTTTATAATCAAGATGCGCACTATATACAGCAAAAGGGACACCGTCTATCTCTGTTGTTAATTTAACAACATTTTCAAACACTTTTCCAACTTTATTCATATTAGAGTAGATAGTAGTAAATGAAGTAAGTGGATATTTTGAAAGGATAGCAGCATCGTCACTCATTTGGAAGTAGTATGTGATTCCTTTAGCTTTTAAGTCTGTTGTGAGTTTTTCTAAGAAATTCACATCATTATAGTGACGGACTTCACTAAGAGTCACAAAGTCTGGGCTATACTCTGTAATTTCGTTTACTATAGCAGGATATCCATTGGGAACTTTTGTTCCCTCTTGCCATACATTGAATTGCATGATTGAGACTTGTTTGTCCTCATTTGTAGAACAAGAAGCCATTACTAGTAATAATACTAATATATATTTTTTCATCATTTTCTCCTATCGTTATTAATTAATAACGTATTTTTATTATTCCACTATATTCTTTATAAAATTATATTAGTTATATTATTTTATAGAATAACCCCTAAAATGAAAATCTAGTCATAATACCAACATTAAGCCCAAATGGTTGCCGTTTTGTAGTTGTTTGAGTACCATTTACTACAAATTCAAGTAATGGGATAACAGCAAAGTAAGATGATAGCCATGTTTCCATCCGAAATCTTGTTGAAAAGTAAAATACATTTGCTATATTAGGATTAAACTCTCCATACTCTTCACCTGTATCAGGATTTGTATTTGGAGCATAAATATTTCCTAAAAATCTAATTCTAAATCTTGTATAAAAAGTAAATCTATTAATTCTTGAAGAAACTTCAGGGCTCCAATTGTGATGAATATTAAAAGTTGTATAATCCCACATAGAGCGTCTGAAGATGGCCTTTCCATCAATATCTTTATATCCATTACCATTAAGCCAAAATCGTGTAGACAATTCATATTTTACTGATGTAGTAGTATTAGGTCTATGCGTATAGGATATTCCTGCTTGCAGTCTTCCTCTAGTATCAATCCCTAATACTACATAAGGGGTAATATAAATATTCAAAAATAACATGTAATTAAGAGGAGTACTGTCTCCCTGTAATCCATTTACATGTTGTGACCAATTATAAGACCCATAAGCCCAAAATTTAAAAGAAAAACGAAGCATTCTGTTTAAGAACCAAGGTGTACCATAACCCCACTCTATTTCGTAACAAGGATTTATTCTATCCATTGCACTAACTTCACTATTAGGATCATCTAATAATTTTAAAATGTTTGCTTGGGTAAACCAAAATAAATACATCCCTATCTGTTCTTTAGGTTTTTCTATTGCTTGCACAGAGATTGGATCATCTGCAGCTAAATCAGCCATTGTATCTTGTGAAAACACACTAACTGATAAAAATAATATAACAAAAGCTATATTAATAAATGAAAAAAATTTCATTATTATTTCCTATCGTTATTAATTAATAACATATTTTTATTATTCTACTATCATTTTAATTATATATAAAAAAAGCCTTAATAATATTGTTAAGTATCATTAAGGCTTTTTTGTTAAATACCTTTATATTAATTATCTATTATTAATTAGTTTTTTATCTTGCTAACCAACCACCATCAACAGGGATAATTGCTCCATGAAGATAATTGGATGCATCTGATGCGAGGAACACAATAGGTCCTTGTAGATCTGATGCCAATCCCCATGATCCAGCTGGGATACGAGAAAGAATTGCTTTTGCTCTTTCTGGATCAGCCATAATAGGTGCTGTATTGTCAGTATCCATATATCCAGGTGCTATTGCATTGACATTAATATTATATTGTGCCCATTCATTTGCCATGAGTCTTGTTAATCCTGCTGCTGCACTTTTTGAAGCAGTATAAGAAGGAACTCTTATGCCACCTTGAAAAGAAAGCATGGAACAAATATTAATAATTTTTCCTCTAACTTTTCTTGCTATGTAATGATTTGCTACTGCTTGTGATAAAAAGAATAAGACTTTTGAGTTGACATTCATGACATCATCCCAATCTTTTTCTGAAAATACCAAAGAATCATCTCTTCTTATAATACCAGCATTATTGACAAGAATATCAATTTTACTAGCACTTGCAAGAGCTTCTTGTACTAAATTTGGGATCACATCTATTGATGAAAGATCTGCCTTGAGCATAAAATAAGGATTCCCTATTTCTTTCAATTTTTTTTCTGTATCTTCAGCATTGTCTCTATTAACTGCAACAATTGTTGCCCCAGCCTCTGCCAAACCAAGAGCCATACCTTGACCTAAGCCTGTATTACAACCTGTTACCATAGCAACTTTACCATTGAGTTTAAAATTATCTAAAATCATTATAATTCCTTATTATTATTTACCAATATAATTCCCATTCATTGTCTGTGTATAATCTCATAAGAGCTTCCATATAAAAATAGTCACCCCAAGTATTACACTCTTCCATGCCTCTTTTTGTATGCCATGAATAGACACCCTCTAAAAGTAAGCCATTAGAATTAGGGTCGTTATTTGCAGTAGAATAATTAGCTATTAACTCTCTCATGATAGCATGTGATGCCCCAAGATAAGATTTTTTAAGAGGATCATTAGCATCTAGATATTTATCCATTTCTAACATTCCACAAACTGCAATTGCAGAAGCTGAAGAATCTCTTACATGTCCATCATTTGCACCAAAAATAAGATCCCAATAAGCAACTTCATCTTCAGGACAGCGATTGAGAAAATAATTTGTCATCCCTTTGTAAAGATCAATAAGTTGTGGGTTTTTTGTATAAATATAAGTAAGAGGTAGTCCGTAAACACCCCAAGCTTGACCTCTAGCCCAAGAACTCGTATCGCTATATCCTTGTCTCGTTACTCCTTTAACGGGAGCTCCTGTTTTGGAATCAAAATAAAAAGTATGATAGGCAGATGCATCATCTCTAACTACTGTATTACAAGAACTAACCATATGTTTTGTTGCTAAGTCTGAATATTTTTCATCCTTCGTAACTTCTGTTGCCCAATAAAGAAGAGGTATATTAAGTAAGCAGTCAATAATAAGTCTATAATTTTCTTCTGCTCCCAATTCTCCCCAAGCTTGAAGAAATTGTCCTTTTTCTTGAAAACGAGAAGCTAATTGATTTGCCGCTTTAATAGCTGAGTCTTTACCCATTTCGTTACCTGTTAATTTGTAAGCAGCAACACAACTAGGAGTATATAAAAATCCCATATCATGGTGATCTACTTCAATCTTTCTGTCTATTCTGTCAGTATAGCTAACAACTTGTATTTCTGCTGCTTTTCTGTATTTTTCATCACCAGTATATTCATATGCTAGCCAAAGAATTCCTGTCCAAAAACCATTTGTCCAGTCCACATTTTCAATAGGCTCATACACATGACCAAAGCTATTTGGCCCAGGAAATTTATCAGTAAACATAGGAAGAGCATCTGAAATTTTTTGTATAGCACCATCAAGAGCTTGTTTAACTTCTTCTTTTGTTAGAAGAGTAACGTTTTTATAATACTCTTGTTTTTTTAATGGTTCTATAGCTATTGATTTAATCATGATATTACTCCTTATTTAAACAACTGTAAAAATACCAAAATAACTAGTAATTAATGAGAAAAAGATAATTCCCCAAATAAGCACTTGGATACTAACTTTTTTACGTACTAAATGAAGAAGTATCATCAATGTTATTACTGATAAAATACCAGGCATAAATTTATCTAATACATCTACTTGTAAATTAAACATTTTAGTTTCAGATAATTGAAATTCAATAGCAAATTTAAATCTAATAAATGCTGCTGTTAAACCACCAATACTGATTAAACCAATATAAGAAATAATTCTATTTAATTTAGTCATTTGATCTTGTAGGGTATCTAAAGCTTCAGAACCTCTTGCATAGAGATCTTTCATCCCAAACCAATTGATTAAACGTAATACATTAATAATAGGAAATAAGACTGCTAAAAAGAATGCCATATAAATGACAGGTGCGTTATCTGCACTAGCAACTAGTCCACCACTAATAGCTAAACTACCTACGATTCCTCTAGTTACCGCTCTCCAGTTTACAGAGATAGAATCTCCAATAGCAGAAAATGGTCCCATAAGAGCTATTTTCATTGCACGAATTGCATCTGGACTTTCTTTGTGTTCTTCCATTGCAAGAACAATTCCTATCAATCCTAAGGAAACATAAGGGTGTGTATTCAAAAATTCTGTATGTCTTCTACATGCAGCTACATAATCTTCTTCTTTTTTGTGAATTTTTCTTAATGCAGGTTGTATAGCCCATAAAAATCCTAATCCTTGCATACGAGCATAGGAAAAACAATGCTGTATATAAAAACTTCTAAAAAATAATTGTCTAATATCTTTTTTATCTAATATTGCCATGATCCTCTCCTATATACCATCATTTTCATTAGAAGATGTTAATTGTAAATTTTTGACATCTTCTAATAGATCTTCACCCGCTCTATATTGTAATAAAGCAATAGAAATAGCAAGTAAAGAAATTCCTAAAGGTGGTACTTTCAAATAAATTGCTATTAAAAACCCTAAGAAATAATATACAGAATTTTTTGGTGTAAAGAAATAACTTAAAATAATAGCGAAACCAACAGCTGGTAAGATACGTCCAGAGAGTTTGAATCCTTCTAAAATCCATACTGGCATATTAGTAATAAATGCTTCTATATAATTTGCTCCTACAGAAATAGCAACAACTACAATAATAGCATGATATAAACCATGTATACATGTTCCTACAAGAATTGATTTTGTTGCTTTTTCTATTTCTCCATTCTCAATAAGTGCCTCGATTCTTGGAACTCTTGTTGAGTTTATTGCAAACCAAAAAGTAACAGCAGCTTGTGTTAATAATGCTGCTGGAAAGGCAATAGCTAAAGTATATTCAGGAGACTGTCCTGATGAAATTGCTAATGCTATTCCTATAGCAGATCCTATCATTCTATTTGGAGGTTGTGCTCCACCTATGGATTTCATTCCTAAGAATATTAATTCAAAAAAACCACCATAAACTATCCCTTCTAAAGGTTGTCCTAAAATAAGTCCTACAAAAAAACCTATTTGCATAGGGTATTGCATACCCCAAAAGCCTACTAAATCATCAACAGAACTAATAAATACTACTATTCCTATTAATAAAGCTTGTATAATTGATATTTCTCCCATTTTTAACTCCTAAAATGTTAATTTTTCTATAAAAGGTATTAAATTATCTTTTGCTGTTGTTGGAATCATTTGAGCATCTATCTTTACATTTTTGCTTACAAGATATTTGAAAGCATCTAGCTCTACTTGATCCACATAAATAGCATGCTGTTCAATCAAAAGTTTTTTTCCATCGCCTTCATGCATATTTGCTACAATAATACTCTCAATCTCTATTCCACCCTCAACTAATTTAGCCAACGCTATGGGTGTTCTTGATAATAATAAAATATGTTGCTCAGGTTTTGCTTTATTGATAACTTCTATTGTTTTGTCAACTGAGAAAAATCTCACAGCAACCCCTGGAGGGGTACTCATTTTTAATAAATTTTGTTGCATTGTATCTGTTGCAACAACATCATCTACAACGACAATGATGTTTGCTTTTACTGTTCCTGTCCAAGTAATAGCTACTTGACCATGTATTAAACGATTATCAATACGAACTAAACGAATATCTGGCATTTTTATCTCCTAAGGACACGAAGTCCGAAATGCAGTTATATACAGGGATGTATATTAATAACGGCTAAGGACACGAAGTCCAAAATACAGTTATATACATCCCTACATATAACTGTAAGCTTATCAGTAGGCATCATGTTTTGTATGGCATTACCTATTTTAAATCGTCCATAGAAATCATATCCATGTCTCCATAGTTTTGGTTATCACCCAACATCGCCCAAATAAAGGTATAATTACTTGTTCCTACACCTGAATGTATAGACCAAGGAGGAGAAATCACAGATTGTTCATTAGAAACAACAAGATGTCTTGTTTCAGAGGCCTGTCCCATAAAATGCATTACTCTTGAATCTTTATCCATATCAAAATATAAATACACTTCCGAACGACGATCATGAGTATGACAAGGCATAGTGTTCCACATATTATTAGGTTCTAGTACTGTCATTCCTAATAGTAACTGACAAGATTGGCAAACACTAGGATCAATAAATTTGTAGATAGTACGTTTATTAGAATTTACATTATCACCTAAATGGGTAGGATTTGCTGTTTCAATATTGATTTTTACAATAGGATATTCTTTGTGTGCAGGTCCAGAAATCACATAAAATTTTGCAGGTTTAGAAGAATCTTCAGATTTGAATTTTAGGTCTTTAATCCCTTTACCTAAGTAAATACCATCTTTATTTGCCATTGGGTATTCAACACCATCACAGGTAATAACGCCCTTACCACCAATATTAATAATACCAGCCTCTCTTCTTTCTAAGAAATAATCAGAACCAATTTCTTTATTTAAAATTAATTCTAATTCCTTAGTTACAGGTTGGATTCCTCCAATAATAAATCTATCATCTTGTGCATATGATAGTATTGTTTTATCTGATTGAAACAATGTTTCAATCAGAAAATTCTCCCTTAATTGGTTAGTATCCATTCCTTTTGCATGATTAGGGTGAACAGAATAAAATTGTTTCATTGAAACCTCCGTATATTTTAAGTCATTTCACACTTAAGTGAAATGACATTCTATTTATATTATAAAGGAATATTAATAAAAATCAACATTTTAAACTTTATTTTTATTAATATTTTTATTTTATTATTGTGTAAACAATTATATTTATACAAACACTCTAAATAAATAAAACATTATTCCACTAACCTTTTATAACACCTGAAATCACAAAAATATACAACTATATATCATTAATTTACAAGTTATAATGAAATGTTATTCTACATGAATATTATAAATCAACATATTAAAAAAAAACCATTGATTTTAACAAAAAACAATGTTATAATTGAAGTAAATTATAACTCATTGGAGCTTTTTTTTATGAACGAATCATCAAATAGTATTCTTTTATTAGATCAATTTTTTCAAATTTTCCAATTAATGTCACAAAAAGAATTGGTAACAATAACAGAATTAAGCAAAGAGACTAAGATTCCACCCTCAAAAGTATATAGAATTTTATCAACACTTGTTGAATTAGAATATGCTTTTAAAAATACCTATGATTGTTATGGCTTAACATTAAAAATCATGAATATTTCTAACAATGTCTTGCAACACTATGAGATTACTCAAAAAGCATATCCCTTTTTAAAAGAACTAGTAAACACAACAAAAGAAACTGTTCATTTAGCCCAGCAACATGACGAACACGTTATCTATGTAGGAAAAGTAGATAGTCCTCATGCTTTAAGAATCCACTCCTATGTTGGTAAAGTTGCACCTTGTTATTGTACTTCTTTAGGGAAAGCTATTTTTGCTCATTTACCAGTAGAATATCTTCTCAAATTATTAGAAAAAGTTGAATGGGTTCAATATACAGACACCACCATAACTAATCCTCAAGACTATATAAAAGAACTAGAGCTAGTAAAAACACAAGGCTATAGCGAAGACAGACGAGAACATGTAGATTTTATGCATTGCTATGGCGCTCCTATTTTTGATTATACAGGAACTTGTATTGCCGCTATTAGTGTTTCTACTCCTGTCTATCGTTGGTCTGAAGAGAGAGTCCAAAATGAGATTCTTCCAGCATTATTAAAAGCAAGTCATCAGATCTCTTCTTTATTTGGATATGTTCAAAAACCCTAATAAATAATAACTAAAGGAGTTTACATGTCTTTATTTTTAGATAATAACATCTCTATGTATTCTTCCTTAGATTCTGAGAAAATAAAACTACTCCACGAAGCAGATCAATTACTAAAAAATCAAATTTCTTTTACTCATGAATGGGATATGGAACGTTGTGATCAACAATTTCTTTTTGAAGGAAATTGGGAAATGGATCCTATCAATGATCCAGAATGGACATGGATGCTTAATCGTTGTCGTTTTATAGAACAGCTGGGGTTAGCATATTATATCACCCGCAATATAGATTACGCTCATCATGCACAAAATCTCATCACCCAATGGATAACTCAAAATCATATCTCACCAAAACATACAAAAACTGTTTGGCGTAGAATTGATACAGGGATTCGTATTGTCCATTGGATAAAAGCCTTAGAATATATGCAAGATGTTTGCTCTCCAGAATTTACAAAAATGGTAAAAGAATCTCTCCATGAACATGGGAAATTTTTAGTTGAAGGATTAAGTAATACATCTTACACTAGTAATTGGGGAGTTTTAGAGTTCCACGGACTTTTTTGTTTAGCACTTACTTATGATTTTTCAGAATCACCAAAATGGTTAGAATTATCTCTTAAAGTTTTACAAACCACCTTAGAATGCCAAGTTTTAGCTGATGGAGTACAATGGGAACGCTCTCCCATGTATCATAATGAAGTATTAACGTGTTATTTACAAGTGATTTTTTTAGCACATAAACTTGATATTACACTAGTGAACTTTTTTAAAACCAAAGTAGAAAAAATGGTTTTTGCTAATCTTTATTGGCAAAAACCTAACGGTAATCAAGTGCTTTGGGGAGACAGTGATGATACTAATCTTTGTCAACTTATTAGTGTTGCTGGAGCTATCTTAGGCAAAGGCGAATTCAAGCAAGTACCTCAATTAGATTTAGACTATCATTTTTATTTTAGCTCTCTGTATGAGCAAGTAAAAACTATTATACCTATGATAGGATCTCATTATTTACAAGCAGGTGGGCTATTAACATTAAAGGATGATGATTCTTCAGACTCAAGTTATCTATCCTTTATCACTAAAAATTTTGGTGGAGGGCATTCTCACAGTGATCTTTTACATATTAGCTACTATGCAAATAACAAAGATTATTTGATTGATTGTGGACGCTTAACATATACAGAAACAGCAGATAGAAAATATCTTAAAAGCTCTCAAGGACATAATACGATCATTATTAATGATAAAGAAAACACCTTATATAAAGACTCTTGGAGTACAAGTAAGGAAGCTCGTTTTGTCACAGGGACTTGGGAAACAAATCAACAATTCGATTGGGCATATTCGCATGATCTTTCTTATCTAACCGATGGAGTTTTTCTCACAAGAAATATTATCCGTTTTGGTAAAGAGGGATTTTTATTATTAGATTTAATCCAATGTAATTCCAAAACAAATTTCAAATTGAGCTTTAATACACCAAGATCTATCCATACAGATAACAAACAAATACATCTTGAAGATTTAATTTTACATACGAATTTAGATTATTCTATTTCAAAAGGAATTTGTTCTTATCACTACAATAGCAAACAATCTTGTAATAAAATCATTCAAGAAGCTACAATTTCTCAAAACACGATTATTGCTAATTTTTTCACCTTCAAAAAACATGCTACTATTACTGAATTTAATATCATAGATAGAAAAAATCGAGAAGTCGCCTCCCATAAGGCTAAAGGATTTTCTATAACAATAGGAGACGATAGCTATACTATTTTATATAAAATAGAACCTAGTGCTAAAAATTCTGGATTCTTTTTAGAATATAAGAGTAAATTTTATATGAACTCTCACATTTTATTAAAGAATGACATAGAAATTTTTAATTTTTAAAGAATATTATATTATCAAAGCCCCCTCACCTTTTAATAAGATGAGGGGGCTTTGATAATATAATATTCTTTAGGAGAAGTTACCATTCGGCAAAAGAACCATCTTGATGTCTCCAAATTGGATTTTTCCAATCATGTGATTTTAAAGATTGTTCTTCCATAAACTTTTCATTAATTTCAACACCTAAGCCTGGTTTTGTAGGAAATCCTAAAGACCCTTTATCAAAATCAAATATTTCTGGATTTGATAAATAATCTAATACATCATTACCTTTATTATAGTGAATCCCTATGCTTTGTTCTTGGATTACTGCATTATAAGCAATAGCATCAACTTGTAAACAAGATGATAAAGCTATAGGACCAAGAGGGCAATGAGGAGCAAAAGCTACATCGTAGGCTTCTGCCATCGCTGCGATTTTTTTACATTCTGTAATTCCACCAGCATGAGAAAGATCTGGTTGAATAATATCAACATACCCTTGCTGAAGAATATTTTTAAAATCCCATCTAGAGAATAGCCTTTCTCCTGTTGCTATAGGAATACTACAAGCCATAGCAATATCCCTAAAAGATTCCCCATTTTCACATAATACAGGTTCTTCAATAAACATTGGATCAAATTCTTCTAATTTTTTAGCTAAAACTTTCGCCATAGGTTTGTGGACACGTCCATGAAAATCTATTGCTATTCCAAAATCTCTTCCACAAGCTTCTCTGATACTAGCAACTCTTTCCAATACAGCATCTATTTTACTATAATTATCAATAAACTGTAGTTCTTCTGTTCCATTCATTTTAATAGCAGTAAAGCCAGATTTTTGTCTATCTTTTGCCATAGCTATCACTTCTGAAGGTCTATCTCCACCTATCCAAGAATATGCTCGAATAGAAGTACGACAAAGCCCACCTAACAGATTGTAAACAGAGGTATTTAATTTTTTACCTTTAATATCCCAGAGTGCTTGATCAATACCAGATAAGGCAGACATCAATACGCCACCCCCTCGATAAAAACCACCTCTATACATTATATTCCATAAATCTTCAATGTTTGAAGGATCTTGCCCTACAACATAAGAGTCCATCAATTCTTTAACTGCAGCTTTAACAGAGCTAGCTCTACCTTCTAGTACAGGCTCTCCCCATCCTACAATACCTTCATCTGTTTCAATTTTTAAAAATAACCATCTAGGAGGTACTTGATATAATTTGTAAGATATAACTTTCATAAAATCCTCTTTTTTATTTATTTACCATAAATTAAATTTGGCAAGAACAATACTATTTCTGGGAATAAGATTAATAGCACTTGTGTTATTAACATTGCTAGTAAAAATGGCCAAATATGCCGAGAAATTTCTAGTAAAGATGTTTTAGTAATTGCTTGAGCTGTAAACAAATTAACTCCAACAGGTGGTGTTAAAAACCCCATTTGTCCTGCAAGTACAAACATAATACCAAAATGGATAGGAGATACTCCCATTTCTATTAATATTGGTAAAAATATAGGAGTAAAGATTAGAATCATTGCTTCAATTACCATAAATGTCCCACAAACAAGAGTTAATAATAAGAATATAAAGTAAACTGAGTATACTCCGCCTCCATAAGCTACTAAAACTTCCGCTATACTCTGAGGAATACGAGCTATAGTAAGATAACGAGAAAAACCTATAGCAAAGCCTAAAATAATAACAACCGTTGCTGTTATTATACCTGATTGAGCTAAAATCGGTAAAACTTCTTTTAATTTTATTTCTTTATGAATAAAACAACCAACTATAATTGCGTATAGAACTGCTACAACCGCTGATTCCGTAGGGGTAAAGATTCCACTATAAATACCTCCTAAAATAATAACAGGTGATAGTAGAGACCACTTTGCCTCCCATAAAGCTACCCACAATTCTTTTGTGGAGAGAGGTTCTGTTGCTGTGCTTTTGTACCCTTTATGACGAGAAATAATATAGTTGGTAAGAATTAACATTCCCCCAGCTAAAATACCTGGAACAAAACCTGCTGTAAACATTTCTCCAACAGAAACTTCTGCTGCAATTGCATAAATAATCATTGTAATAGACGGAGGAATAAGAACTCCCAATGATCCAGCACTAGCTGTTAAAGCTCCCGCATAGTTGATATCATACCCATCTTTTTTCATAGCCGGAATCATGATTGCACCTATTGCAGCAACAGTTGCTTGAGAAGATCCAGAAATGGCTGCAAAAAACATACAAGCAACAACAGTGATTATTCCTAATCCTCCTGTAACACCACCTACCATATTAGAAGCCAAACGAATAAGGCGTGTAGATATTCCACCCTTTTCCATTAACAATCCTGCTGAAATAAACATAGGGATAGCTAAAAAAGTATAGGTATCTAAACCACTAAAGGCTGTTTGTGCAATTAGTGCTAAGGATACATCTTGTATTAATAAAATACCTACAACAGATACCCCTATAGAAAATGCTATAGGTACACCTATAAAGATAGATACAATAAAGATTCCCATCATTATTAAAAAAGTATCCATTTATTCCTCTCCTTTCATTTCTATGATTCCATATCTGTTTAATATAACTTGTAGTATTCTAATTATAGTAACAACAAACATTATAGGAATAATAGAGTACACTATAAACATTGGTATATTTAAAGCCGGTGAAGTTTGATTTACAGAGTATGCATTTTTCACTATATCTAAACTTGCATATCCTATCATACATAATAGTACTATCACTACAATATTACAAAATGTATTGATATGTTTTAATATGTGAGGAGGACAAATAAGATCAATTATTTCAACACGTACATGCTTGTTGTATTTGAACCCTAAGCTCATACCGACATATATCATTAAAATAAATAAATATCTGCAAATTTCTTCTGTCCAAGATAGTGAAAAATTAAGTAAAAATCTTGACATAATTTGTAGGGAAGAAAAGACTATTAATAAGACCATACAGCAAGTAACAATATAGTATTCTGGTTCTTTTGTTTTCATAACTTTACCTTCAATTTTTATTTGTATTCAGCTATCTCTTTTTTCAAGTTATTGTAAAGTTCTGAATTAATTTGATTACCAAATTTATCTGCGACTTTTTGAGAACCATTTTTAAGATCTGATAAAAATTCTTGACTAGGTTTTATGAATACGATCCCGTCTTTTTCCATAGCAATTTGAGCCACATTATCATCTTCTATAAGTGATACACTCATATCAGCAATAGCTATATTTGCAGCTTCCTGAACAATTTGTTGTTCTTCAACTGTCAGTGAATCATAGAATTTTTTACCTACAACTAATGTTACCCAATCAAATACATGCCCATCTAATGTTATAGAATCCAAAGCTTCGTGTAAGCGTTGTGAATATATATTACCAAGAGGGTTTTCTTGACCATCAATAACGCCTTGTTGTAATGCTGTAAACATTTCACTAAAAGGCATAGGAGTTGGATTTGCTCCTAGAGCTTTAAAAACTTCTAAATGCATATTGTTTTGTAAAGTTCTTAGTTTAAATCCTTTTAAAGATGCTAAAGAGTCAATAGGTGTTTTTGCAGAACTTAAATGTCTAAAACCAAACGGTGCAAAACCTAAATTAACATAACCATTTTTTTCGAAATAAGGATCTAATTTTGCTCCCCATGGACCATTCACAATATCCATAGCCATTTTTTGGGAAGAGAATAAAAAAGGAATCGCAAGCAGGTTTACTTCGGGGATTAGATTTGCTAAAACTGCAGGAGATGGTAGGTTCATTTGAGCAACATCAATTTTGATTTGTTCTAAAACTTCTAAATCAACACCTATAGAATTTCCACCGTGCAATTCTACAGTAATAGAACCTTCTGTTTTTTCCTCTATATATTTTTTAAAATCTACCAAAGCTCTTTGTTCAAAATGTCCATCTGGAACACCGAATCCTACAACCATTTTTTTTGTTTTGGTCTCTTGTTGTCCACAAGCTGCTAATAAAACTACTAACCCCAATATTATTTTTTTCATAATAACCTCCAATTCAGTTATCTTATGATATTTTACATCTTCAAATATTATCATAATATTTTTATATGCTTTTTATTTAATTATTTTATTTCCAAACAGCACCTTTTGCAGCTGAACTTGCTAGATTTTTATAATTATGTAAAAATCCATCTGCGATTTGTTTTTCAACAGGTTTATAATTTTGTTTTCGTTGATCTAGTATATTTGAGTCTACTTCTAAAGTAATAGCATTATGAACAATATCAATTGTAATCATATCTCCATTATTAATTAAAGCTAAAGTCCCACCTTCATAAGCCTCAGGAGAAATATGTCCTACAAATAAACCTCTATTAGATCCTGAGAATCTACCATCTGTAATCAAAGCACATTTATGTAATAATCCCATACCTTCTAGCATTTTCATAGCTTGGTACATTTCAGGCATTCCTGGACCACCTTGAGGGCCTTCATAACGAATAACAACAACCATTCCTTCTTTTACTACCCCTTGAACAATTCCATCAACCGCATCTAATTCAGAATCAAAAACAATAGCTGGTCCTTGAAAAGTTTCCATACCTTGAGGGATAGCTGATGTTTTTACGATACACCCATCGTCCGCTATATTACCATATAAAAATTTTAATCCAGCTTTTTCAGCAAAGGGAGTGTCCATAGCTTTGATAATTTCGGGTCTAGGACTGAGTGGTGTTTGATCCAATATTTCTTGTAAGATCTGTCCAGAAACAGTGTTAACGTCTCCATTCAAAATTGATTCTAAAGATTTTAAAACACAAGGAACACCCCCAGCTTCAAAAAAATCAATCATATCGTACTCAGATGAAGGATAGACAGAAGTTGTCTGCGGGCAAATATCCACTATTTTTCCAATATCAGCAAGACTTAATTCTCCTAATCCAGCTTCTTGATAAATTGCTTGCAAGTGCATTACAGCATTTGTTGAACCACCCAAAGTCAAAAGAAACTTTATAGCATTATCAAAGGCTTTTTCTGTCATAATCTGACGGCTTGTGGTTCCTTTTTTTGTTAAATCAACAATCGCTCGTCCTGTTTTTTTGGCATATTCAAAGCGTTGAGGATCGATTGCTGGTACTACAGCACTACCAGGAAGTGACATACCCAAAGCTTCTGAAATACAACACATGGTATTTGCTGTTCCCATCATTGCACAAGAACCACAAGTTGGTTCTGCGATATTTTCTATATTTTCAAATTCTTCTTCTGTAATTTTACCTTGTTTTTTCCAGCCTATTGCCTCAGTTATAATATTACCATCCCAATGTTTACCTTTGTACACTGCTGGGTACATAGGACCACCATTAATTAAAATAGCTGGGATATTAAGTCTAGCTGCTGCCATAAGCATACCTGGTACAATTTTATCACAAGAAGCTAGTAATACTATTGCATCAAAATTATGTGTTCTACACATAATCTCAACAGAGGCCGCGATAATATCTCTAGCAGGTAAAGAATATCTCATACCTTCATGCCCTGCTGCAATACCATCACAAGGAGCTATCACTCCAAAAGACATAGAAGTACCACCATTTTCTTTTATACCTTCTTGAACAGAAGTACAAATGTTATTAAGATTAAAATGTCCAGGATTTGCATTCGTAAATGAATTCGCAATACCGATTATTGGTTTTTTCAAATCTGAATCATTAAAATTCATTGATTTATACAATGCTCTTTTTAAAGCTCCATCATCTCCGCGTAAAATAGGATTAAATTGATTTTTCATAATTATTTATTTCCTTATTACAATTTGAATTTTTCACAAAATTCTTGAATAATCTTAAGATCGATTTCTTGATTATAATGAGGGCTTCTACAAAAACTGGAGCTAATAATACCTCTGTATTGAAGAATTACTTTTTCCACTTTTATAATATACTCCACATGTCCCATCCATATATCAATATATTTTTTAAGTTCTATGTGCATATTTTTAGCTTGTTCTTTTTTATCATTACAATATAACTCATAAATTTGAGTATACAGTTCTGTAAAAGAACAACCTGGAATAATTCCAACCCCACCTCTATCTAAAACAGATAACATATGAATTCCAGCATATCCATTCAAAATATTTGCTTTAGGATAAATATTTAACAATTCTTCAATTTCATTGATAGGATTAGGAGATTCTATTTTATAAACTAGATGGTTAAATTTTTTACCTAATTGATACATATCATCCATTGTAAATAAACAATTTGTTTCCGTAGGAGCATACTGCAAAATAACAGGAATACTGACTTTTTTTAAAACACTAGTAACATGATCAATCAGTTGCTCTTTATTAGGATTTAAGAAAAAAGGGGGAAGAAGCATTAATGCATCTGCGCCTTGTTGCTCATATTCTACAGCTTTTTTACCAGCAACTTCCGTAGAATGATCTGTGACTGATATAATTTTTTTACTAGTAGAATTACCTGTATTGATATATATATCAACTAATTTTTTTTTCTCATCATCTGTAAGTTTATAAAATTCACTAGCAATACCAAATAAAATAGATCCTTGTGCATCCATATTTTCTAAATGATGTGCTAATTTTTCAAAGTCTGTATAGTGTACTTCACCAATTTCTGTAAAGGGCATAGCTACTACGGGGAATATTCCTTGTAACATAATTTTTTACCTCTGTACTCTTCCAGATCCATCTCCACCCATTAGTGCTTCGACTTCTGATCTTGTTACCAAATTCCAATCTCCATAAATGCTATGTTTCAAACAAGATGCTGCAACAGAAAATTCTAATGAATCTTGAGGCTTAGTGTATAACTTCAATCCACTGAGTAATCCTCCAGCAAAAGAATCTCCACCACCAACTCTATCAACAATATCTGTAATACTATATTTTTTAGAAATATATAATTCTTGATTTGTATAATAAATAGCACTCCAATTATTATGATCAGCACTAACGCTTTCTCTTAATGTTGTAGCAATTCCTGTTAAATTGGGGTATAATTCACATACTTTTTGTAATAGTGGTTTATAATCACTAGCTTCCAAATGTCCTTTTGTCACATCATTATCAAGCTCTATTCCCAAAGCAAGTTGAATATCTTCTTCATTAGCAATCAGTAAATCTGTATATTTAACAATAGAAGGCATTACTTCTGAAGATTTTTTGCCATAGTTCCATAACTTTTTACGGAAATTCAAATCACAAGATACCTTTACACTTCGTTTTTTAGCTTCCTGTACAGCATATAATGTTAAATCTGCAGCACTTTGACTTAGAGCAGGAGTAATTCCAGAGACATGTAGCCAGTCTGCATTTTCAAATATTTTATCCCAATCAAAATCATTAGGAATAGCAGTACTAATAGAAGAATCCTCTCTATCATAAAGCACTGTGGATCCTCTTTGATTGGAGCCTCTCTCTACAAAATAAACACCCATTCGTTTTCCAGTCCATGCAATAGCTGTAGTATCGACTCTTTGTCCTAATAATAGTTCTTCAGCTTTTTCACCAAGAGCATTTTTAGGAAATGCTGACACATAGCGACTAAGAAGTCCAAATCTACTACAAGAAACACAAACATTAGCTTCACCACCACCAAAAGTAGCGTTTAATTCTGGACTTTGTAGTAATCTATCATAATCAGGTGCTGTTAAACGAAGCATTAATTCGCCAAATCCTACTATATATTTCATCTAAACCTCTTTTAATAATTTACAGACTTCTTGAAATCTATTTTCTATTTCTTTCCATTCATTAGCAACAATTAAATTTTTAGGGCAAATCCAAGAACCACCACAAGCAGATACATTATCTAATTTGAGATAATCAGATACATTTTCTAAACTTACTCCACCTAAAGGCATAAATTGTACTTCTGTGTGTTTATAAACAGATTCCATTGCTTTAAGCCATTTGATGCCTCCAGCTACTTCAGCAGGGAAGAATTTGATCACTTTAAAACCATAAGAAAGACAAAACTCTAATTCAGCAGGAGTTGATACTCCGGGGATATAGTCATATCCTTTTTTAGCACAATATTCTACTAATTTTGGAGTAAAACCAGGACTAATGAGCAATTCTGTTCCAGTTAATAATACTTCATCAGCTAATTCTGTACTTAAAATAGTAGCAGCAGCTGTTGCTACTTGAGGATAATCTTTTTTTAAGATTTTTAATGCTGTCATTGCGTATTCTGTTCTCATTGTTAGTTCAATAGCAGGTATATATTGGGAACACAAATCTGCTAAATTTCTCAATTCATTTTCATTATCTACTACAGCAACAGGAATAATTTTTGCTGCTAAATATTGATCCATTATTTTCATAAAACCACCTTTTTTATAAGTCTATTATTAATATAACCCTCCCCCCCTTAATACACCACCAGTTTCATAAACCCTTTGTAATTATAATGGGTTATTTTTTTATAATTACATTTACATTTATTATAAATTGAATTCCTATTTTATCAACACTAATTTTATAATAAAAAATATTCTTTATAAACATATGTAATATAACAAGTTAAACATGCGTTTTTTTATCATTTTAAATTTATTATTTTTATTCCTCTTGCAAAAAATCTCATTTTGTTATAGAATATAATTCTATAACTTAGGAGTTTTTATGAGTAGTACATCGGATAAGAGTCCCGCTCAAGCAGGATTAATTATTAAAGCTTTTGCTATTATCAAATTATTGTCAACAAAAAGAGAAATGAGCCTCAAAGATATTGGTTTACAAACCAATATAAGTAGTACTATGACATACAAATGTCTACAGACTCTTTGTGATCTTGGCTATGCTTATCAAAATAAAACAACACAACACTATGGGCTGACCTTACGCTTAGCGTCAATTTGTTCTAATATTTTAACCCATTATGAAATAACACAATTAGCAATCCCAACTATGCAGGCCCTAGGAGACGATATTAAAGAAACTATCCACCTATCAGTCCGTGAGGATACAGAATGTATTTATTTACATAAAATTGATTCACCACATGTCCTACGCCTATATTCTCAAGTTGGTAAAATCGCCCCTTTATATTGTACGGGCTTGGGTAAAGTTTTATTAGCTTATGAAGATCAAAAAATCATTGACACTATAACAAAAGATATACAATATAATAAATTTACAGAACATTCTATCCTCTCTGCTCAACAATTTCAAGAACACTTAGCCATAGTAAAAACTCAAGGATATGCTGAGGATATTGAAGAACATGCTTATCATATTCGTTGTGTTGCAGTTCCTATCTTTGATTATAACAATCATATTTGTGCCGCAATGAGTGTTTCTATCCCTATTGCTCGTTGGACTCCTGAAATTAGAGATCTTCATTTACAAAAATTATTAGTAGCCTCTAAAGAAATTTCTTACCTCATGGGACATGAAATCTAATATATTCTATAATATCAATCAAAAAACACCATGCTTATGCTATGGTGTTTTTTATTTTTATCTAGGATAGTAAGAGTAAACTCTTTTTAATAATTTTTTAATTCTCTCATCAAATTCATAATATTTAGAGTAGTACCTTTTTTATATTTTGAGCTTCTAAAAATAAAACAGGAGTGATCTCTGGATAGGTAAGATTAAAAGGCAATTCATCAAAAAATGCAATTTCTTCCATTTCGCTATCTGGTATAGACCCAAATTCTTTTATTTCAGCAATAAACACTATTCCATTTGCTTCACCTATTTTGCCACATACACAATAGTCGAATGCCGGCATTATTGTAAATATAGTAGCCCCTGATTCTTCATAAAGTTCTCTTTCTGCTGCCTCGAGAGCATTTTCTCCAGTTTCTATATGTCCCCCTTGTGTTTCCCATGTTGTACGATTTTTATGACGACTTAATACGATTTTGCCTTTGTGACTCGAAATTACGACCACAAATTTGTAATTTTTTAATTTATTGAGTGTATATGTTTTACATTCCATATCTTATTACCTCTTTATAAAATAGTGAAGTATAATTAAATATTTCCTTTAACAAATTTTAATGTTTTGACACAAATTTCATGATCCTCTCTACGACTCAATCCCGAAACAGTAACCGTTCCCACCATACCGAGTTCTTTCACAATAATAGGAAAAGATCCCCCACACAGTTTGTATTCATAAGGATCAATCCCAAATTTATCACAAAATTCATCTATACCCATCATGTTTGCCTTTACATCGATACAAGCAGAGCTCAGTCCAAAATATTCCACTGTTCTTCTCTTACCTTCTATCCATGCTATTGTATTTTGTGTTGAGCCATACTGATAATGAGTATATATAGGCATTCCATTAAGTACAATCTCTACGCCCATAGGCTTAAAACCATCTTTAGGTTTTTCCATCTCTTCTACGATTTTTTCGAATAATATCTTAGCCATTTCACAAGTGAACTTTGAAAAAGACAAGCCATTTTCTTCATCGATTAGATCTTGTTCTGTCATTCCATATATTTTTTTACCATAATCAGCCATTTTAATACCTCTATTTTTTTTCCATGTATTCTTCTAATTGTGAGTATAAAGTGATCACTTTAGGTCCAAAAATAATCTGCATAGATTTATCTTTTTTTAACACACCATGTGCTTTGAAAGATTGTATCCAAAATTCATCTTCTTTCGCTAAGACAGGATCAACTAATTCTAATCGTAATCGTGTAGCACAATGAGTCATAGAAGTGATATTTGCTTTCCCTCCCAAGGCATCAATAATACTCATCACATTATCTACTCCTACTTCTCTTTGAGATTTAAGAGATTGATAATCTTTTTTTGTAAGTAATGTAAAATCTTCATTATCAGATCTCCCAGGAGTTTTGAGATTAAATTTAATAATTGCCCATTTGAATATTCCAAAATATAGTACAAAATACAAAGGTAACTGCCATAACAAGGCCATAGCATGGACTTTATTTGGTTGAAGTAGATTTGGAAACATATTTCTTAGAGATTCTCCCATGATAGATACATTAAAAAATTCAGTTAACACATAAGCCAAACCTGACAAAGGAGCATGAATTCCATAGTATAGTGCTGGAGCAACAAATAAAAATGTGTATTCTATAGGTTCTGTTATTCCTACTAAAAGTGCTGTTGCAACTGCTGGGATAAGAATAGACTTTGCTACTGCTTTATTCTTATCTGAAACACAGCTGTACATAGCACAACAAGCTCCTGTCAATCCAGCATCTTGCCATAAGATTCGTCCAGAAATAAAATTCCTAGTGATATAGCCTAGAGAGTTTGGATCACCTAATTGAGCAAGTCTTATATTGCTAACCCCTTCATAAATAACACCACCGACTTCCATTGATCCACCTAACTTGGTATATTCAATAGGAAAAGCAATCAAATGATGAAGCCCAAAAGGTAATAAGGCTCTGTCTAAAAATCCAAAAGTAAAAGTTCCAAATAGTCCAGCAGATGTAATAAACTTACCTAAAGAGATTAATCCTGATCCAAAAGGAGGCCAAATATAATACCAAATCAATCCAAATCCTACTGCATAGATCATTGTCATAAAAACGGCTGCTCTAGAGCCTGAAAAAAATGCTAATGCTGATGGTAATACAGTATCACAGTATTTATTGTGAACAAAAGCAGCACTTAATCCTGCAATAATACCCCCAAAGACACTCATATCATAAGAAAATATATTAATAGCAAAGCCAAACAATGCTTTATAATTTTGAGCTTCTTGGGTAGTCATTCCTTGTGCTATCAGATTCTCTACAGCAAGCGTGTCCATAGAAATATGATTTAAGGTAAGCATCGTGTTAATGACTGTATTCATTGCTAAATACATAACTACACCAGAAAACGCCCCCCAACCTTTATCTTTTTTACTCATTCCGAAAGCTATTCCTGTTGCAAAAAACAAAGGAAGATAACGCATAACCATAAATCCTAAGTTATTAATAACTGTAAATACACTAACAATAAAACTACCTTCTGTAAAGATATTCTCAAGACGCATTGCTCTGATATTTTCCATATTAGAAAAAGGACTTCCTATACCTATAAATATCCCTGCAATCACTAATAATATAACAGGAATCATCATAGATCCAGCTAGTTCTTGAAATCCCTGAGTAAATTTTTGTTTTAATTCTTTCATAAATTTCCCCTATTTTTCATTATATAATTCATTTAATCGTAATATAGCTTCTGTATAGATTATCAACGACTTCATCAAATCATCAATGAGCATTTTTTCATTAGCATGATGAGAATTTGGTCTAAAATCAGGAAAACAAGGACCAAATGCTATTGCTCGTTTAAAAGATCTCGCATAAGACATAGCCCCCATTATTAACGGCTTTGATTCCATATCTTTTGAAACTTTCTGATAAGTATCCATTAATATTTGTATCTCTGGACTATCTTCAGATTCTACTACTAAGGGCATTTCTTTTTTAATCTTAAAATGAATATCAAATTTTTGACATTCTTCTGTTATTTTATAAAGCATTTTTTCTCTATCATTTTGGGACATAAATCTCATATCACCCGTAATAGACAAAATATCATTATCTAATCGTGCTCCAATAAGAGCAATCGTATTAGAAATATTTCTTGTTATATCACTAGGAACACTATCTATGCCTAGCTGAACACCCAACCCATCACCTAATTCATATAATAATTTCCATATACCCTCTTGAGGCATCGTTTCTGCCCACAAACTCAAGGCATTCACATTACGATAAGGGTGACGTGAAGGTTGTTTTTCACAAGAAAATTCTTTTTTAATCCCATCACTGATAACTTCTACATAATCACAAATAATTCCCGTATCAAAACTTGTATTCAAAAAATCTATTCCCTTTACTTTACAAAACAATTCAAATTGTATCATTCCTTTTTCTACCATTACAAAAGGAAAATTGCCATCAGCAACCATAACAAATTGGGGTTCCTGATGTTTGACTAGGTAATATTTCATACATTCCCAAGAAGTTTCTTCAGCTCCCCCAAAAATCAATCGTACTTTTGGAAATAGTTTTAGTTGTTGAATAATTTTGACCGCATACAAACCCAATAAGCCTGCTGCTTTATCATCATTCACACCTAATCCATACCAAGTTCCATCTTTCTCTGTTAAAACTAAAGGCGGAGAATCCCATAATTCTTCTTCGTATATTTTTACTGTATCCAGATGTGTCGCAAATCCTATTTTAGGATTTTTCCCATAATCTGCATGAAAAGCATAACCCCCTACAGAATCTACAGCTAATCCTTCTCGTTTGCAGAAGGTCTTCATCAAATCAAACACACTAGCTACACCTTCACCAAAAGGCATATCAGGAGTAGCGGTATTTTTATCTTCCCAGGAATTCAGAGCAATTAATTGTGTTAAGTCATCTTTAAAAGAATCTTTATAAAAATAAGCATATTTTTTAATAAGATCTAATCGCATCATGTTAAGCTTTCAAACCAAATTTTTTCGCTGCATTATCTATAGAAGTTCTACATTCTTTTACCCCTGCAGCAATTCCATCAGTATGCTTGAAGATTGCAGAAGATAATACAATCACATCAGGAGAATGCTCTATTAATGGCTCTAAATTGTCAGATCTCAAGCCACCATCGATAGCTAATTCACAACGAGGATTTTTTTTGTCGATTTCTGCTCTTGATCTACGGACAAGATCCACTACTGATCTTCTCCAACCCCAATTATCTTTTCCATCTGTGTCGTCGACACCATGAGTACAGATATTCAAGCGATCGATATCATAAATAGCTTCTTCTACTAGACTCAAAGGAGTATAACAACCTATGGTTAAACCAATTTTCATATTACGAGTACGACAATAATTAATGAGATACGCCAACGGTGCACCTATAAAATGCTCTGCTGGTACGGTTAGTAAGTTTGCTCCAGCAATAGCAATATCATTAACGAATTGTTCATCAATAAATTCTGTATAAAAATGGCATTCAATAGGTACTTTTACAAAAGGACGAATTCCCGTAATTACTTGATGTCCACCCATTAATTGCATATTTCTAAGGTTGTGCATATCTGCCGCATCAGATTGAATATAATCAACCCCTGCATCGGATGCTTGTTTTGCTACATCAGCAATATGTCCAAAATCTACATGAGAAAGTCCTGCTGCTATTTTAATATGTTTGAATTCCATAATATCCTCCAAGATATTTTTATATTAACAAGTTTATTTTATTTTTACTTTATATTCTCTGATAAGATCAAATTGTAAAATCCCATAATCTTCATGCCTTAAGATAGTATGTCTACACTCAAAAGGTAATAAAGATTTATCATCACAATAGGATAATCTTTTTACCCCTAATAAGGCATAGCCTTCTTTTACACCAAGCGTTTCCGCTATTTTTTTATCTGCTATTTTTGAAAAAAAGCTCTCAGAATAATAAACAACTTCAATATTATTAATCATATGAAAATATTGTTTAGGCATTTTTTTAACATTATTAAAATAACTATCTGAAAAAGAAGAAATTTTATCCCCATCCAAATAAGTATCTTCCCAGGCTATAACATTACTATCCAGATATCTCAGCCCGTGAATAACATGATAAGATTCCCATTCTTCTATAGGGCAAGCCCCCGTATTCTCGATATTAGGAAGAGCATATTGAGCAGAAATAATCGTACATTCTGTAGTTTCTGAGAAATTATTTTGGCTTATATTCACATTTTTTTTGGTACTGGTATTATAAAAAGTAGTACTTGGTAATTTTATTACCTTCGTTCCTTTACCTTGATAGGATTCGACGATTCCTTGAGTAACCAATCGAGCAAGTGCCGTACGAATAGTGATCCTACTCACTCCGAATTTGGATTCTAGTCGCCCTTGAGATGGGAGAAACTCGCCTATTCTGTATTCTCCCATCACTATCCAGTAGCAAATCCTCTGCTCTACTTGATACACTAATGGTATTGGATTATTTCTATCAAACATAATGCCCCAACATGTTATATATCTATACCAACATTATAATGTAGAAATCTATTTATTACTAGACAAAAATAGTAATAAATAGATTTCTACATAAAACTTTATCAAATAATAAAATAAATAAAAAAATAATCACAAAAAACCCTCTCATAAATGAGAGGGTTTTTATTTATATTAGTTAGATATATAATAAGTTAACTTATTATATTTTTTCATAACCAGTCATTTCTAGTTTACCAAGAGCAATTGATGTATCTGATACATATACTCCAGATACAGCATATAATTTGTCGCCATCTACGATAGAACCTATATACGATTCTGTTTTGCCAGGTTTAGCTTTTTCAGCAGGACCTGAAGCTTAACCACCAACAGTTTTATTCGCATCAACAAGGTATAAGTTTAATTTACCAGCTTCGTCAGCTGTTAATCCAGTATGTGTTGCATAAGCACCAGCATCTACTTTTGTACCAGGAGTTGCGGTATAGTAAGCTGAAACAGTTTTTACTGTACCGTCTGCTTCATTAGCTTTAGTTGTTGTTACTGTAGCAGTTACCATAGCACCTTTATCGCCAGTATAGACGTAAGTTCTACTTGTTGATTGTCTTCCTTGAGTATCTTCTTTAGCAACATTTTGCCAAACAGAATCAGCTTTAGGAAAGTTTTTTTCCATTTCTGCAAATATCTTATCAGTGTCTTTAGTGACATCTAAAAGTGGTTTAGGTACTGTAGTACAAGCCCCTAAAAATAATACGCTTAATACAGCGACGTTTAAAATTTGTTTCATAATATGAAACCTCCATGAGTTTTTTCCTCTTTCTTGAGAAAATTTTTATTCTTTATTATTATTTTTAAAATATTAAAATATATTGTAATAACAATCGCCATCTTACTTATCTCCCTCTATTGACAATCACTTTAATAAGAGTTATACTATCTACATAAACAAAATATAGAGGGAAACAATGAAAACTTTTATTTTATTATTATTACTGACTACTGGTAATGTTGCAATATCACCAGCTCAGTCTATTACAAAAAATTTTAACAGTATAATAGCTCCTATTATTGACAACTATCCAAAAACTTTTGAAGTCCAAAGAAGAAGAAGCGTCAGAAGAACAAGACGTACTACTCGTCGTGCTCCAAATCAACAAAGACAGAATCAACAATCCAATCAAAGAAATCGTTCAGGATTATTTGGGGGATTATTTGGAGGAATGCTTTTAGGTAGTATGTTTGGAAATATGTTTGGCGGTGGTGGTGGCGGTGGATCCCTACTGATGATTATATTACTAGGCTTTGGTATCATGGCATTTTTACGTGCTAGATCTCACAGAAATAATTCAGACCGTTACACAGATATTCAATCTGATAATTATTCAAACAACTATTTAGACAATGATACAGATGACAACGAAGATGAAGTTGCCGAAGAAACCATCGAAGAAATCTACGAAGACGATGTCCTAGTAGAAACCAGACGTACTTTTAGTAACTCCTCTGACGTTGAGATTACTGACCATAGAAAAGATAAAAAATAATAAAATACTAAAGATAAAAAAAGCTCATCCTAGTGATGAGCTTTTATCATATGTTTTTTTAATATATAAATAATAGTAGAATAAAAAGCCGTATCCTTAGGCAATCTTTCTAATAAGATGAGTGCATCGTTCTCCGTTATATTATCAATATCTGTATAGATTTTTATAACTTCTTTTCTTTTGTCTTTTAATTTTTTATCATTCAAATTTAATTTATTTATACTTGCCCAAGCTTTTTGATTTGAAGGATCTGATCTAATTTCTCCAGTCAAAGAGTACGTAAAATTTTTAGCACAATGTGGATCTAGTGGAGATATAAAACCATAAGCAGGATCATAATTTTTTTTATGTTTTCCACAATGATCTAATTTTGTTCCATCTATTCTATCTCCCCCACAAGACATAACAATATTATTATAATGATAAGATTTGTCTTGATAAGTACTTCTTGGATAAATATGTTCAATATGACTTAAACTGATACCATTTTTATTCTCACCCTCAGGCAATTCATCCTCACAGTAAGCACAGAGATAGGACTGTTCTTCTTTTAATATATCTTTCACACTATTTTTTAAATGATTCTTTAAATTATCCCAAACACCTGTATGCTGTTGAAATTGTTGTATAATAGGATCTAAAAGTTTTGTTTTTTTAATATATTTCATTGGTTATTTTCCCAAGATTTCTATTCTTTTAACCCACGCGTTTAACTTGGTTATTTCAGTATCATTACCTATTTTTTCTTTGAGTATCTTTATTGCTTGTTTGGCTTTATCTACTTTTTTATCATCTAACAAAGTATATATATTTTTGATTTGATCTTCTATTTCAAAATCTCTTTTTGATGAATCCATAATATATTCTAAAATTTGATCACTCGTTTTACCATACATCACATGTTCTAATTGTAGTGGCTTAATATTATTTGTTTCACTAAGTTCTTGTTGGTTCAAAATAAATACAGAACAATTAGAAATACTAGAAATTACTTGAGGGGAATGGGTTGTAACAATAAATTGACAATTTGGAAATATTTCTACTAATTTTGGTAATATTTCTCTTTGCCATTTTGGGTGTAAATGCAATGCAATTTCATCAATGAAAATAACTCCTTTACCTTTTAATGGATCTAACAAGCTATGATTTAACATTGTTAACCTTCGTGCTATATCCCCTATTAAAGCTATATAAAGTTTTTCTCCTTGAGATAATAATTCCATATCTAACTCGGAAACAGTCCCATCATATAATTTTTTTGTTAGTAATAATAGATGTGGGTGTCCTCTTTGTAATTTGATAAAATGAAATCCTGTGAATTTTTGAATAGCTGCTTTAACTGGTTGTAAACTATCAACTAATATTCCCGTTTCTCGTAATTTTTCATTAATAATATCATCTTGATTACGATACCATTCGAAAAAAAGACGAAAATCAGTTTTACCTGTCAAACAATTATCATAAGCATTTATTCTACTAAACTCATTTTTAATTGTTACATTTATAGGCATCATCATAACAGCTCTTTCAGCACGATAATAGGCTATTAGTGGTAAATCAATAGTATCATTATCATCATAGAGTTTTTCTATATTATTATTTTTTTGCTCTGAAAAATTTTGCTTATAATGAGTAGGCTTATTTTTTATTATTGAATAATCAACAGTACAATCTGCTGATAATTTGTACATATCACTAGAAAACACAATCCCAATATTACAAGAACGTTCATTTTTACGAATGTCTGTTTTTTTATTAAAAACAATTTGTTTTTGAGGAAAAGGAAGTGCTCTATTCAACAACAAAGCACAAGCATCAAGAATAGACGTTTTACCAACACCATTATTTCCAATAATAATATTCATTTGAGGATGAAATTGTATCTTACAACTTGCTATGCCACGAAAATTTTTTAGGGTTACATCCTTCAATATCACTACACTACTCCCTCAGATTATTTTATAAATCTTAGTATTTAACTTCTATTAGAAAATTCCTAATAGAAGTCTTCTAATCGAGCTTTTTATTTTGTAAAAATTCCAAAAGGTTTGCCCATAGGAATAAATTCTCTTTTGAATTGAGTATTTAATACTGTTCCTGCTGCACCATAAAAGGAAACAAGTGATATTAATAATTCAGAAATCCCAGCTAATTGATGAGTTAGTTCTGTCGCAATTCCAAAAGTTGTTAGTGATAATCCTATAAATAAAAAATTTATGAGCAAAAAAATAATAAATAACACTTTATTCGTTTCCATAGAAGCAACTGTCATAAATAAGGTGAAAATAAGATACCCAACAAATGCAACTCCTAGTTGATTTATATCTGCATTTTGTGCCATTTCTTCGCCGAAAACACCATGTTGTATCATCCATGTTGTACCAACAGCAAACCAAAAAAAGCCATATCCACAGAATGCTGTTGCCCCAAAAGTATTATTTAACTTTGCATCTAGCATACCTGCATAAAATTGAGCTATAGCACCCAAAAAGATAGCCCATGGTATTACCAAAGAAGTACCCTCTGTAAATCCTAATTTTTGTGATGAAGCAACTAAAGTAACCATTGCTAAGCCAAAAAGACCTATTGCACTAGGATTTGCTACAACTTCAGCTACCTTTGTAACCTGTGAATCATTTGAGTGTTCTGACATCTAATTTTCTCCTAAGATAATTGTATTATTAATATTTATGTCGGTTTGTGTACTAGAAAAACTATACTATCATCACTATAAAAACGTGCTTTCTAACTTACTATATTGTTATTTTTATCTAGTAAATTATTTTATAATTATCTTAAAATCCATAAAAAACATATGAGTTCTGTATATATTTTTTTTATTTGTTGATTAGATTTTTTGCTTATTTTATTTGTTTTTATCCAGTAAGACGTATTTAGTATGATTCCATATAAAACTAATATTATAGAATCTATTAGTTTTGGTATGATATAAAAGATAGGAAGAATCATCATCACAAAATGATATTTTATTAGAATAGATATTTACCCCTATTATATTAAGTATCTATATCTCCCCCAATACTAATTATCTTTAATATTATATCATTTGCACTTTAAAAATGCAATACTATTTCACTATATAATAAACAATTTATTGACAAAAGATTATTCCTATGATATAATAAAAGTGCTTACATTTTAGGATCTTTTATAGATCTCTTTTATTTCTATCTTAGATTTATTAAAGATAGAGGTTTTCTGTGTAGAAAATCTCTTTTTATTTTAAATCTAAGAAGTGTGTCTCCATATTTGTTTTTATAACTACTTCTATCTAAATTCATATTAATTGCTCATAGCAGTTTGTGTATTTTTACGGAAGTAGTTATAAATAGAAATATTTAGATCTTTCCTAAAATGTAAGCAATACAAACTCTATGGGCTTTTTTAGTGATATAGGGATTAGCGTAGCACGACTAATAGCTTACTGCATTTAGAGAACGTAGAAATAATTTGTTAAGTAAAATCTCTTAGACAAAAAACAATATAGAAGATCTTATGCTCTAGAATATGGGACGCCATACCTTAAGTATATAGACTCTATATACGTTATATTAAATTAATATCACAAAATAATATATAGTAGTGTATAAAGAATATACAGTACAAGGAGTATATAAATGAAAAAAATTCTTATTTTAGGATTAATTTTTGCAGCTGTAGGATGTTCTAATGAACCAGAGCTAAATATGGACGAGATCAACAAAGCTGCTGCCTTAGCAATGCTAAAAGGATCTTACAAAACAACTGTGAATACTCCTATTATTTCAGAAGTGTTTATAACTATAGGAACAGATGTCACTATTGATACTTTAAATTTTTCTATAACAGCAACAGATGTTGCAAACAATCTTAGCTTTGAATACCTAGAAGTAAAAGAAGGTTGGGTTGTTTATAAAGTTACCTTTAATAGTAAAACCAAATATACAGCTTTAGGAACTGGTAACGGTTTTATTATAACAGAATCTATGGACTTCAGAGATAGTCAAGATGCTCTTACTTTTCCAGAAGAAGGAAGACCATTTCTTAAAAAACAGTAATTAATTACTAATTTACTAATTAAAAAAGCCTCTATTAATTTAGAGGCTTTTTTTATCTATATTTTATCCATAGTAGCAATAAAGAGATTATATAATTCATCATATTCTTCTTTTTCACCAAGATCTGCTAACATCTTGTCTAGTTTGTTAATACTATCTAATAATTTTTACCAAATTGAGATTTTTTATTTCAATCTATTTGACATGTTAATCCGATTATATTATACTATATTATACAAAAGGTGTACACTACAAGGGGTATATAAATGAAAAAAATTCTTATTTTAGGATTAATTTTTGTAGCTGCAGGATGTTCTAATGAACCGCAACTAAACAAAAAGTCGCAACTAGATGAAAAGCCTCAACTAGATGCGGACGAGATCAATCAAGCTGTTGCCCTAGAAATGCTAAAAGGATCTTACAAAACAATCGAACTTACTGGTTTTATTTCGAAAGTGGATATAACTATAGGAACAGATGTCACTATTGATACTTTAAATTTTTCTATAACAGCAACAGATGTTGCAGACAATCTTAGCTTTGAGTACCTAGATATAAAGGGAAAATGGGTTGTTTATAAAGTTACCTTTAATAGTGAAACCAAATATACAGCTTTAGGAGCAGGAAAGAGTCGTGATGGTACCGAAAGTTTTATGCTAATAGAATCTTCTACATTCCGAGATAGCCCAGATGCTGTTACTTTTCCAGAACAAGGCATCACATTCCTTGATAAACCATAATTAATTACTATTTTATAATTAAAAAAGCCTCTATTAATTTAGAGGCTTTTTTTATCTATATTTTATCCATAGTAGCAATAAAGAGATTATATAATTCATCATATTCTTCTTTTTCACCAAGATCTGCTAACATCTTGTCTAGTTTGTTGATACTATCTATTTTTTTATATTTAATATTATCTATTATCGCAGACTCCATATGCTCATCATAATCAAATACAATATTTTTCCAATCTCTACAATACCATATAATTGGATATGCTCTATTATTCCAAACTCCTTTGAGTTTTTCATAGCTCACTATTCTTAAATGTTCTGATATATTACTTTTACATGCATCAGGGCATTGCATTTTGTACAGTGTGTAGGCTAGTTTGGCACATACTATTATTCTGCCTTTTGTCACATATTTAGTAATCCTAAAGCCAGTGTCAATATCACTCCCTATAAAATCGAGAGAATCATTAGCACATCCTGTAGATAAAGCCACATTATTATAATTTTTTATGGTCTCATTATATTCAGTAATATCAGCAGCCCATACAGAAGATTTCGCATAAATAGAATTATCGTCAGATAAAGATTCTTGTATAATAGTTAAAGTATTGTCTATATATTCAAGTATTTTATACATTTCTGTCTTATCTTTTATCACTACATAAAATAAAATCTCATCCCCTAAACGCTTCCATACTTTTAGCTCTGAATAAACAAAACAACTCCTCAAATATTCAGCTGATATTAGATAGAAATCATGAAATACTTTAGGCCATTTTTTTGGATATTTGTATTTATATGCTGTAGAATCTACTAAATCGATAGATATAAAAACATATAATAACTCTTCTTGTTCTGCCATGTCACCCCCCTCCTTTCTATTAAACAACCGTAAGATATATTATAGTTGATAAAAACATATATATCAAGTGTTTTTTATAGTATATACAACTACTTAATTATTTATCAAAAAAACTCAACACAGTCTCAAATAGAAGTTTAATTTCAACTTATCTTATATATGTTTTTATATATTATAGATATTTTGTTTAAAATTAAAAAAGGATAAACCTTTATATTACAAATTTTTGCCCAAATATTTAGACCTTAAGGTTATTACTTTGATACAGATTTAATATCTATAGAAATTACTTCTATTATACCCCTAGAAAATAATACTTAACAAAGAATATAATAGAGGAGAAATAAAATCTTCATTTATTAAAAAATAAATATCTCAAGGCATG
This sequence comes from uncultured Brevinema sp., assembly GCA_947036575.1. Lineage (GTDB taxonomy): Bacteria > Spirochaetota > Brevinematia > Brevinematales > Brevinemataceae > Brevinema_A. The sequence continues at coordinate 37,991 of CAMQSH010000001.1, forward strand.
ATAAGGAAGATATATAACAAAAAAAGCTCTCATGTTCCAAATAAGAAACACGAGAGCTTTACTCTCAATTTTACAGCAGTCTACTCAAAAATATCTGAAATTGTTCTTTAAAATAGCAAACCAATCTATATTCTATGACATGTTGGTATAATTTACTTAACTAAAATAGTAATAATTTTATTTGGAGCAATATTCGTTAAAAAGATAACACCATTATTCTGTTGAATTTCTTCTTTGATCTCTTCTTTAAGATTTACTATAAAGGCTTTTGTAATATTTGTATGACAGATAATTTTACCAGAAATATGTTGATCTCTATAGGGATTAAATATACGAATAATAATACCTTGATTGTTTTCAGATACTTTTAATACACTTAACTGTATATCTCCTTTTAGTGTTAAAAATTGGTAAGAAGATGGCGTTGTTTTATCTTCTAAATTAAGTTTCATAGCATTATAAGGAATCTTATTATAATTAATAACAGGTGTTGTAAATGCACGAGCTTTATCAAATGATGTCACTTCATTTCCTTTATACCAATATAAACCAAAGTTATAGGATTGTACCCCTTTCATTTGAGAATCGGGTGTAGGTAAGGAAATACCTGAAGGTCGACCAGGTCTATTTAATAATTCTGATTTACCAAGGAATCCTACACTTCTCATTAACGTTAAAGCAATAGTGCTATTGTTAAGAATTTCATATTCACGAATTCCATCAGTTAAACAGCTAAAGCCTTCGTTATTATTGTACAGTCCTATAAAAGACATCATAGAATATATATTTACAGGCTTTTCAGACCAATTTTCTTCTTCCCAAACATCTAATGTTGGATCATGGAGAGGTCTTGAAATCAATCCAAACTGTTGGTCCGCAATAGATTCAAAACATATAAGATCTGTTGGTATTAGTATACGTATACGATGATCTACTGCTTCGTTATCAAATACAACTTTAGTGTAGATTTTAGGATCATTGTCTTTAAGAGTTAACAAAATTGTTACAGGCATATTAATACTTGTTTTTTTCCTTGCTCTTTCACTAAGGTCTTTTGGTAATGATAATGTGTATTCAATTTCTGCTTTTTGAATACTAGCTTCCGTATAAATTTTAGTAGTTGCCTCAGCTTTGTGAGAGGTGAAAATCCAATCTTGTTTTGGAGGGGAATAATCATATTCATCACCATCATCTCCACTATTTTCAAGCAATAAAATATTTTCAAATTCTTTTTGAAGTTCTTTATTAAAAATATTTATTGTACCATTTTGGTTAAAAGAAATCCTAAAAAATTTGTTTTCTAAATGAGTTGCAGAAACTTTGGAAAGTAATTGAGTAGTACTTTCTGTAGCTTCTACATAAAAAATTCTATATCCCATACTTGGTAAATCAGCTTCAAATTGAATATGGTATTGAATAAAAGGATTATATTCACCATAATGAACAATTTGTCTATCAATTAAACCTGGATCGATTTCTTCTTTAGAAATAATTTCAAAATCAACAAAATCACCTTGTTCGTCATGAATTTTAATATTGTTAGCTCTAATTCTCACAATAGATTCATGAATTTCTGTCTTAGCCTGAGGAAGTAAATTAAATAATACAAGTTTATCCTTACTTTCAAAATCTTTGTTATGATCTGCAATTTTACGTTTTATAAAATTGGTAAGTTTATCAATCTTATCTTCAGCTAAAAGAAAACGTTCTTTAATTTCTCTATGAACTTCGTCACTGCAACAACAACCTATACTATCATGAGCATGATTTTTCATAATAAGTTTCCAAATATGTTCTATAAGTCCATGATGATATTCAAAGCCTAAAGAGTAGGCAATAGTCATTAATGGCTCTAAAATATTAGTGATTTTATTTTCAATTCTACTATTAAGAACTTTGATATCCATACGAGTTGATGAAATAGATCTATGAACACGCATGTATTTACCATCATTGAACTCTCCTTGAATAGTATCTAATTGAGGGTTCTCGGATAAAATTTCTTCATAAACTTTATCATAAGAACTTAAGAAAAATTCACAATCAGGAAAAGCTTTATTTAATGTACCAATAACTTCGTGGATATCTTTTTGTAAAGGCATCTGATCATGTCCGTTTGGAAGAATTAATACATTTGTTGTAGCTCCTTTTTCAAGGACTTGAAGATATATTGTTAATCGTTTTTGTAATGCTTCCATATCATTAGGCAAATATTTTCCAATAGCATAACCGAGAGGTAGGATTTGAGCTAAAACCTGGCTACCATCATTGGATTTCCAATTAAATTCTGTTTTATCTGTTCCATGACGTTCTGAACAACCTCTCCAAAATATTGATTTATCAATATCAAAGCCTTTGAAAATTTGAGGTAATTGCTCACTTTGCCCAAAAGAATCAGGAAGATATCCTATTTTCATGTGATCGCCAAATTCATTACAGTCTTTAATTCCATAAAGAAGATTTCTGATGATTGACTCACCATTAATAACAATAGTATCCGTTTGGGTATACCAAGGTCCAATAATAAGTTTACCTGCTTCAACAAGCTTTTTGATTCTATTTTTATTTTCAGGTTTAATAGCAAAGTAGTCTTCTAAGATACAAGTTTGACCATCAAGAACAAAATGAGGGTAATTAGGGTCGTTTTCTAAACGTTCAAGTATTTCTTCCATATTATTTATAAGTAGAATACGAGATTCTTCTGATGTAAAATACCATTCTCGATCCCAGTGAATATGTGGTATAATATGTACTCTTTTTTTTAACACAATGTGCTCCTTTGATTATTTTGTAGCTTTTTCTTTCCAAGAAACAAGAATAACTGTTGAAATTAATGCACCTAAAACTGCACTAAAAAACCAAATTGAAGAAGCTATAACAGTTTCTAAAAGAGTATTAGGTTCTAGTAAAAACAAAGAGAAAATACCAGCACCTGGAACTTGTAGACCAATTGCAAAGTATGCTACAATTGCACCTGTTACCATAGACCCAATGACAAAGGACGTAATAACACGGATAGGATCCTCAAGCATAATAGGTATAGCACCTTCGGTAATACCAGCTAAACCAAGAATCCAAGTAGATTTTCCACTTTCAATTTCAAAATCTTTAAATAGTTGAGGTTTCCACATAGTTGCAAAAGTACTTGCAAATGCTGACACCATTTTTACAGAAGCAAATGTTGCATAAGGTACATAGTTACCGTTTGCTAATGCTCCTAAACAAAATGCATATGCAGCTTTATTTACAGGACCACCAAGATCAAAAGAAACAAATCCACCTATCATAGCCCCAAGTAAGATTGCATTTGACCCAGAGAGATCATTTAACCAGTTTGTCAAGCCTGTATTAAGAGCTGAAACTGGAGGGCCAACAACAAATAACATAACAGTACCAACAGAAAATATTCCCAAAACAGGATAAAGCCAAAATGTTAAAAATCCATTGAGAGAATTACTGACACGGATTTTTTTGATTAAACGCATTATATATCCAGCAATAAATCCACCCAACATACCACCTAAAAATCCAGCCCCAACCATATTAGCAGCAACACCAGCTGCCATACCTGGAGCTAAGCCAGGCTTATCAGAGAGTGCAAACGAAATATAGCCAGCTATCATAGGTACCATTAATTGTCCAAGAATATTGCCACCATATTTTCTATAAAGCCATAACCAAGATCCTTCTTGTCCATATAATTCCTGTAAACCAAAGGCTTGAGCTATTAAAACAGCGATAGCAAGGGTCATGGATCCACCAACAATAACAGGTACAGCATAAGAAATTCCTGTCATAAGAGCTCTTTTCACTTCGTCTTTTTTTGAAATCTCTCCGGTTTCATTTGGAACAAAGTCTTTACCTGTAGATTGCTGTGCTAAAGCTCTTTCAAGAAGTTGTTTTGGCCTTTTAATTGCTTCTGTGACTCCTACATTAATAATAGGAAGGTGAGAAAAACGTTCTTCATTTTTTATAGTAACTTCTGTTGCAAAAATTACAGATTTAGCGTTTTGGAGAGTGGAATTTGTTATTTCACTATCAATACCACCAGCACCTTGAGTTTCCACGAATAATGAGATCCCCATTTCTTGAGCAGCTTGTTTAAGCTTCTCAGCAGCCATATATGTATGAGCCATTCCAGAAGGACAAGCAGTAACTGCAAGGATAATATCATCTGTTGAAGAAATATTTTCTGGAGTATTTTCTTGTTTTGTGCTAGTAAATATATCTAAGAATTGCTTTGGTGATGAACTTTTTAGTAAGTTTTCAATCATGGAACTAGAACTTAACTTTGAACCTAATTCCTGTAAAATATCAATATGAACATCATTAGCATCTTTAGTTGCCACAATAGTAAAAATCAATTGAACTTTTTCAGAAGGATCTTCTTGTGCCCAATTAGAAATAGGTTTTTCTAATACTAAAACTACAAGAGTTGTTTCTTTCACTGCTTGTGATTTACAATGTGGAATTGCTAATAAATCTCCTAAAGCCGTAGGACCTTCAGATTCTCTTTTTTGAAGATCTCGAATATAATCTTCTTTTGATATAATAATATTTTTGTTAAATAAATGCTCTGCTAAAGTAGAAAAAATTTCTGTTTTAGATTTTGCAGAGGAATAGAGAATAATATTATCTTCCCTTAACATATTACTTACTAAATTCATATACTTCTCCTTAGTATATACTAATAGATGTAAATACTAGTATATATTTATATCAACACTGGTATATACCAATCGTTTGTTTATTATACAGTATGTTTTTATTTTTTACAAGTAGAAAAATCATTATATTAATAAAAAATATAAATCATTTATTTTCAATGATTTGTATAAATTTACATTGCTGTTGATTATAGAATACAGTAATAAATTCGAACAACTCATTAGATGCTAAATATCTTGAAAAATCAATACAAAAAACTGCTGAATTATTAATATTTCCAAAGATAGTTGCAATTTCATCACAGGGGGTGATAACCTTAAATTCTTTTTTAAGCTTATTAATATTCAATCCACTTGTTTTGAAATACTCCGTGAGGGAGTTTTGTAAGATCTCAGGAGTAAGATTCAAAAATTTTGTAGGGATAACACCCTGTTCATAAGCAAATACATTATGTTGTTTATAACGAATACGAGAAAAATCATATACAGTATCTGTAGAATTTATATCAAACAATTGTTGATAATGAGAGGAGGCTGGAATAATTTGGAATTTATTCACAACACTTTCTACGTCTTGTTGTTGTCGTTGAAAAGCAAGTGACTCCTCAAGGTGGACTTCGATTTTATCAATTTTATTTACTACAAAAGAGCCCTGTCTAGAAATTTGATATAAAACATTTTCTGCAACAAGTTGTTCTATACTTTTTCTTGCTGTCATACGGCTAACTTTAAATATTTTTGACAGTACAAGTTCTGAAGGAATACGTGAATCTCCTTTGAAAAATCCTACTGCTACTTGTTCTCTTAAATAATCTGCAATAATTTTATATTTTACTACTTGCATTATGAATCCTAGAATTTTTATCTTATTTTAGTATGTTTATTTATGAAAGTCAAGATAGACTAGTTCTATTTTATAATTATACCTATAATATTAGAACTTTTTTAAACTATTATGTAGATAATAATATTGTAATACCCAAGATAATACATTCATTAAAACAATGTTTACCAAGAAAATCAAGGATATTCAAGAATATCGCTTTCTTAATATTAGACAATTTAATTATGATTAGAAATTTATAGAGCAATTGAGTGTCAGGCTTAACAAAGTACTAAATAATATAATGATGAATTTTTAGAGAGATTCTGAGGAGGAAATACTCCTTAAATCAAAGTAAAAAAGAGTAGTTTTTAAAAGAAGCTATTTCTAACCATAATTTGAGAAATATTATATTTTAGGGCTAACCAAACTTTGATTGCGCTGAGTAAGAAAACAATATCGTTTCACTTCTTGTTTTCTAAAGAGTTTAAAATATCAAAAAAAGATGGTTTATTTTCAAAAATACTTGACAAATATATCCATATATATTATATAATATTTATATTAGTGAATGAATATACTCTTTTTTACAGGCATCCTTGCCCATAAAGTTAGGCATACCCTTCTAGCATGGGGGTCTAAAACATCCTATTTCTAAAAGCACATGGTTATTCAAATAAAAACTTGAAAATTTCTTGACCAACAATCCAATAATATAGAAAATTATACTCACGCTAGGGTTCAAGCTAAGGACAAAGTATAATACTTTGTCCTTTTTTTGTTTTAAATCTATAATAGATATTAACAAATCCCCAAAGAATTACCTATAATAAAATTATAGAATGCATATAATCCCAAGTATAACACCCCTTTGGAGTTATAATTAGTGAATAAGGTAACATAATTAGAATACATACAAGGCTCGTAATAATCCACTCTATAAATAAAAAAATTATTTCTATTAGTAAAGCCCTTGATATTTTGGTAATATTTTACTTTAGAACAAAATCTTCATCAAATAACGTAGAAAAATTAGGATTTATTAGCTCTTCGTCTGTTATTATCCCACCAGCTTGTTGGTATAAGGATAAAGCTGTGTTTAAATTAGTCATAATATACTCTGCATAATGCGCTGGCTTACCATCAAAGTGTTTTGAAAAAGAAACATCCAGGTTTGCTGCAGGATAGCTTTTTTTAGAGTATGTAGTATCTTTATAATATATTATAGGATAATTTCTCAAAATATACGAACTGCCTGTCCAATCATAGGGTCGTTCATCGGAACTGTTAAATAAATATTCATGCCAAAAACCCCCATTATCTTTTTCTATGTTTGCTGGCAATACAGCTGTTTTACCCTGCAAAGCATAAAATCGATAAATTTTCTCTGTTTGATACCAATTATGTTTGGAGAAAGCCATGTAGTTAAACTGAGGTATAGTAGTTAGACATATACAACACACAAAAATAGTAACAAAAATACTAAATCGTTTTTCTGGTAAAATTGTATTAATATAACCTATCCCCCATTAAAAGAATGGCTAAAAACATGAGGTTACATGTAGATCGCACATTACCATATAGTACCCAAAACAGACCACTACCATACATATTATTCCCTTGGGATATTAAAGAAAAATTGAAAACCAAGAGTACTACTATCACAGATACAAAAATCGTTATCATACGCCAAAAAAGCAATGAACCATTGTTTAAAACAATATGTGTTTTTTGATTTTCTATAGATATTTTGGGTTTTGTAACTAAAAATATCAGCACTATGGAGACAATTAAAAAAATGAACCATACTGTTCAGACATTATACAAGTAAAAAATAGATTTTATAAAGGAACTAATATATTCAGAAAGCTAACTAAGTAAAGTTTCAAAAGAGGCCCTGTCCGTGCTTTAGCAATATATTATAGGTGGGGTGACATAAAAAATAAAACAATTCCTAATAGATAAAGAAATAAAGGAGCCCAAAATTGTTTAAACGCTTTTTGATAGATAGCAAGGATCGTTTTAAAATCCCATTTATATAACACTCCATTTATTAAAACACTAATAAATAAAATACTTAACAATATACCTATAGATATTAATATGAATAGAACTCACAAAAAAAGCTGTAATACATAATATCCATTTAGATATCTGTATTTTTTGTTGAATGTATACTTTTGAAAAGACAAGTAAAGCTAAAAGAAAAAGAATCAATCCAAAAATATATGTAAAATGCTGTATATAAAAAATTATTACTTGTTAAGCCGGAACCACTAATAACTGTACCATACCCCCTGAAAAAATAATCATTAGAGAAGACAATCGTTTGTCATATATATAGGCAGAAAAGGCAGAAATTACAAATATTATAGTAGCAAAGCTTAGACCAATAAAAATTTTAGGAATTATATTATCATTTGGATGAATATTTTGTAATACAGATGTCCCGTGAGCAATAAAATTAAGCATCCAGCTTGGTAAATACTTGCCTTGATCTGTCGTTTTAATAAACTCTATTATACTGTCAGTATATATAAAACTCCATGCAAACTCATCTTGTCTATAGGTATTATTTTGTAGGAAAATAGTAAATCCAACAACTATTCCTATAAAGATCAAGGTGTTCAAGATATTCCGAACAGTAGTGTTAGCGTAGGCACTATAAAATTTTTGTAACAACGCATTAACCATGTGAATCCTTCCTTTTTGTAATTATATTATTAATATTTAAACTTACTTTTTGAGTGATATAAGATATTATTTTTGCTAGAGCTATACACACTATGATCGTAAGTACTATCCTAACAAAGAAAAACAATAAATAATAAATTTCTATATTTATGTTTAGCTTACCTAGAGAAGCTAAACTTGGCAAAATAATATATTGTAATGGATCATGTAATAAATAAATCATAAAACTGTACACCACCACAGGGTTTTTCTTTTTTTCTTTCTCTTTTTCTTGATAAAGCAATGTGCATATGTTAACGATAATAAAACTTTTAAGGAGCATACTCGTCAAAGTTAATAAATCAGTGTTATTAAATCGGACTGAAATAAGGTAAAGCACAGGTAATAATAGTGATACAAAAGGTACAATAACAGGTTGTTTTTGAATATATTTACTATAAAAATACCCTATGGTAAAAAAAAGTAAATAATAATTTGAAGAGATAGAGCCATACCCTGGTAGTATTAAATTAAAATATGTGAGAAATATAATAAATATAATCGTAAAAAGATCATTCTTTAAGAATATCTTATGTATAATATAAAAGATAGGAAATGTCCAAAATAATGTGAGTAAAAACCATAAGTGCCCTGTATATACTTGTGTATCATGATAGAATGTCATAAAACGAAATAGAACACGCCGTAAGCTATCATCTCCATAAAATGAAGTGAAAAAATATTTTATAGGAATCATAAAAAATAAGCCCGTAATAAAAAATGGTGTTATTAAAGATTTAAATTTATCTGCTAACAGTACATCTAAGCTTGGGTACTTTCCTTCTACTAAAAAAAACGTTAAACCACTTAAGAAAAAGAAAAAAGGCATATGAAAAGAATAAATAAAGGATCCTATTCGGTGCATATATAGGTATAGATGACTAAATCCTAATCCTGTAAAAAATCAGTATAGTCAGCCCCACCCATACTATAATAAGTTGAATGACCTATAACAACAAGAACAATTCCTAATAATCTCATTGAATCTGTAACTTGTCGAGAAGTGGTGTGAGATGATGCTTTATTATAAAAGATTAGAATAATTAAAAAGATAAAATAATATAAAATATATGTAGATATATCTTTACCTGTCATTATTAAGTATGTTCCTATTGATAATGAAATTAGTAATAAAATCCAAGTGGCTGATTTATTCATATTTTCTCTTCTTATAGTTTATTTGGTAAATAATAGCCTGTTTGTAATTTCCACAATTCATAAATAATTTTGAAATTGCTACTCATTGTGATTTTTGTTGTTATTTATTTGTTAAATTATATTGTTGAATTAAACCATCTATATCTTGGACTCCTTTTTGATCTTTGAGAAGTCCTCTCACAAAAATATACTGTTTTAGAGTAGATACATAATCAACAGATTTAATATTTATATTATAAGTATTTGCAGCTATAAAAACTTTACCTACTCCATTTTTATCTATCATAACAGGGACGTTTAGCTTTCCATCTCCTGGTCTACTAAAATTTTTACTAACTCCATATTCTTCTGAAGATATTAAATAAGCCAATTCATAAGGTGATTCATAGTTATAGTGAAAATTGACGTGGTATTTCATGTTTTTATGATAAAATGGAACTCCTTCTTTAGGAATAGTCTCATAATCTACACTAATAACAGTCATATAAAATGGAAAGTCCTTTGGTAAAATATTTGGTGGGTAGGAGACTTCTATAGTTATATTCTCAGTGTTATTATTGAGAATACTAATCTTTGGCTCAGGAACATTTACAAGATTTGCATTCTTTGTCGTCTGTTTTTCCCAAATAACACCAAAATCATTAAGAAGTATAGGCTTGTAATTAGCAAATACTAATTCATATAATTCAAAATTAGCAAACCAAATCCATGGTTGCCAGTAACTCCACTCTATTGTAGGATTAAGAAAATATCTAGGATTTTCATTGATAAACTCATTTTTATACTGAGTCGTATTTTTCTTACCTAATGCATGAATTACATAGTCAATTTGAGAAGGATTAAATTTTTGAGAACGGTCTTCATAAGCCGTAGGATAACTTGAGAATGTGGTATTTGTACCAATCACTTTTTGGAACTCAATAATTTCATTTTGGTAACCAGTAATAATACCTTGTTGTTTGACAGCCATAGCTCTAGCAAGCACAGAAGAAAAAGGAATTTTTCTGAGGTAAAGTCCACTTAAAATAAATGCTGTTACTAAAATGATAGTTGTAAAAAGTTTGGGGGATTTTTTATTAATGGATTTAAATATAAACAGTACTATAACTCCTACAAGAAGTATGATTAACATATTTGACCCTTGCGAGATAATATTTCCATTGGTATAAAAATACATAAAACTAGCTAGTGTTATATGAAGAGATAGTGTGAAATATGTGTAGGAAGATCGGGAAAATCGAAAAATCATCATCCCTAAAAATATAATTAAAATAATTAATATTTTAGAATTGAGTAATTGATTGAAAAATATTGGGATATGTTGACTTATGAAAAAAGGGAAATAATGATAATACCATACTTGAGCAGTGCCAGCTTCTTTTGTAAATGAAAACCAATTAAAATAATTACCCAGAGTGAGTAAAGATACTATTAGAAAATTAGAAATCAGGATTAACAAAATCATTGACAGGGATAAAAAAGCCAGTGATTTAATTGATTTCTTTTCTTTGAAGAATAAATAAAGAATAAACATCGTCGGATAAATGGGTAATAATGCAAATCCATAATCATTACTCCATATACTTAAAATGCCACAAGATATTGCTAAGAGTAATCCTCTGTGAACGTAATTTTTACCAGGATTTAGAGAATGAGAAAAAACAATAGCTATAGGAATAACAGAAAATACACGCCAAAATCGAAGTGAATTATCCACTATCATTAAATCTCCTGCAAAAAACGTACATATTAGTGCTACGATTATTCGTGATGATTTAGATTTTTCCATAATTCCTAATAAAAAATAGATCCCAATGAATAGAACAAGTGGTTGTAAATGTGTAGCAATTAGAGAAGAATGAAAACTCCCTCCAAAGAGAGCTGTCAAAATAGATGTTATATAAAGAGGTCCAAATCCAAGATAGTAATAAAAATCCTTGAAAGGAATCTGCCCATCTAATAAGCGTCTGATGCCGTTATAAGTTTGATAATCTCCATTAATAGGGCTGAAAACAGGATATGTAACTCTGAACAAGGCAGCACTTCCAACACTAAGTATAAAACTTATTATAGCTAATAATATTGTAATATTGATAAAAGTAATAGGTCCAATTTTGAAATTTTTAAGATTTTCTATATAAGTTGTAAATTTTTTATTCATATTTTCCTTTCTTATTGTTTATTTGGTAAATAATAGCCTGTTTGTAATTTCCACAATTCATGAATAATCTTGAAATTGCCACTCATTGTGATTTTTGTTGGTGTTTTTCCTTTGGGGGGATAGACACGAGATACGGGAATTTCACAAACTTTGTAGCCTAATTTTGGTGCCATTACAGACATATAAAATAGTAATTCATAAGCAGTAAAAATATCACGAAAAATAGAAAGATTCGTATCTTCTAAAAATTGACGAGAAATACCTCTGTATGCAGAAGTTGTATCTGTATATTTAAACCCAGACATAAAGCTAATCCATGGTGCATGAACTAATTTTACAGCAAGAAAGCGAGATAAAGGTGTGTTTTCATGAAAACCACTTAGAACAAACCGAGAACCTTGAATAAAATCTTGTCCCTTTTCTAACTCAGTAATAAAATTAGGAATCGCATCAACTCCATCTTTATTATTACCATCAATAGTAACAATTCCTTTGTATCCTCGATTAAGAATAAAGTCAAATCCCATACGGAATTGAGCTCCTTGTTTACCAGCACCTGTCTTAATAAGTAAAGTATTAATATTCATTGATTTCAAAAAATCGTGGTCAGTACTACCGTCAGTAGTATTTCCATCAAAAATAATAATATCAGCAATTTTATCAATTCCTTGATCTAGCATTGTTTGTAATTCTTTTTTGATTTTTTCACCTTCGTTTAGGAGGGGAATCCCTACACAATAGTCGTGTTGTTTTGGAGAAAATTCAAAAATATCATAACTTGGAACTTGTCTCATTATAAGTACTCCTGCACTAGTTTTATGGTGTTATCTAATAATTCTAAATCTGTTGTCTGTGATACCATTTCTATAGAAAGCATATTCATATTTTTTGCACTTGTAAAATATCCATCATTTGTAGGTGCAGAAAATGATGGTATGCAAGCTGTTTTATAACTAGAAATATATTGTTCTATCTCTATTCTAAATTCATTAAAATTAGTTTTTAAAAAAGGAATACTAACATGAGCATGTCTTACATCTTTTATATTAGAAATAATCTCAGAGATATTTTCTTGTTCTAAAATCATAGTACTGAGATCTAGATTTATCCATATATTATTCCATCTATTACTACTAATAAAATCTTGAACTTTTGTAGTGGTAGTCAAAAAATTAGTGCCATATTGGCTAGAGTTAGCTTCAATGTTAAGAAAGCATTTTTTTTGTTCAGCATAATTATTTAGTTCTGTGAAAAATTCAATAGCAACAGAGTCGTCCCCATTCTCTGGGAGTATTCTTAGTTTTGGAGATCCAAATACTAAATTTTTGATTTCTAAAGATGAAGCGATATTAATGGCTTTTTTAGTGGACTCTAGAAGATTTGCTCTTTGCTCATCTGTCCCAAATAAGAAAGCATCTTCGACTCCAAAATGAATACTCTGCATGGATACAGCACGAAGTCCAAAAGATTCCCACTCTTGTTGGCAGCTTAGGTAAAAGTCAATATCCTCGTTAAGAGCCTTACTACTGAGTTTACTCAATACTATTTCAATGAATGTCACCTTGTTATTTTGTAGTAATGTATAGACACTTAGTCTGTCCGTATTATCCCATGCTAGGTTAGAAATACATAGTTCCATTAAAGCACTCCATTTTCTATAAAAAAGTCTATAAGCTCTGATAAAATTTGTTTTTTATTATAAAGATATGTTGTGTTATCCCATAGAGAAGCAAAGTTAGATTTCATATTATAATCAAATTTGTTAGCTGTTGTATTATTAAACTCTTTATGAAATAGTATATTCATAATTTCCTTTGGTGTAATGGGATGTGAACAAATATTCAATTCTTTAATATTGTTTGTAAGAGCCTTATTTATATCATCATAAAGGTGTCTTAAGTTGTAAAATTGAAATAAGCTATCAGCATTGGTGAATTGTAAAGATGTGAAATTTAATTTATTAAAAACAGAATATATTTCTTGTAGCATTCTATCTTCATGGGCAGAATCTTTTTGAAATTGATACATACTCTTTGATTCATTTAATAAATAATATTTGTTGAGAATAGGTTCCTGATTAGATAGCTCTTCAAATTTATCTGCTTTAAGAAAGGCAGGAGCAGGATTGATAATATCATAAAGAAAATTCTTCTTGATTTTATAGCCAAATAATGCTGGTAAACGAACAATTAAATGTTTTTCAAACATTTCAGCAAATTGAAGTTCTGCCATTCGTCTATGATCTCCATAAGGAGTATTTGTATCAAATTCTAAAGAACTTTCATCTGCTGTAACAGGTTGAGAATAAACAGCGATTGTAGAAATCAAAACAGCCGTTTTTGCTTTTACTGTTTTTAGAATATCTAAGATATCTTGGATATTTTTTTTATCTTGTTCTGGATTTGTATTTGCTACAAACATTTCTGCAGGAATCCCTGCACATACGAGAAAATCAAATTCTTTATTTTTGATCTCATGAATATTTTTTGAGTTATACAGATCTGTGAAGCTTGTTTTTTCTAGGAGATTACCACCGACAAATCCAGTATATCCAATTAAAGCTGTTTTCATAATTTTTCCTATAATTTTGTTATTTGTTTAACCCTGTAAATAGGTCCATGTTGAATTTCCTTACCCAACATTCCTAAGTAACGGACAATAATTGATAAGATCCCAAAAATTCCTGTCAATCCAAAGGAAATAAGTACAAATAAAGTGGTCCACCCAGGAGCAATATCTTGTTTAAATAGGTGAATACAAACAGCATAGATTATCCCAAGTATAGAAACAACAAAACATGTGCTAGAAATTAAAAAAGCAATCCTTGGTAACAAATCTGAGAACATCATCATATACAATGTATATTCATTTTTTGATAGTAAAACATTTTTATTTGTCTTATATTCAATTGCTTTAGTTTTATATCCAGTGGTTTGCAATAACACTCTTAAAGGAAGTATTTTACTACTTGTTAATGTATAAGTATTCAACACTCTTTTGGAGATTAAAAATATGAATTCATGCTGAACAAGAATTTCTTCTTCGGATACCCAATTAACAAGTCTAAGTATTGCTCTATGTCTAAACTTACTATAACGAGTACTTAGCACTATAATATCAGTACCATTTTTATGTTCATCATACATCAGTTGTAGTTGAGAAATTAAATCTGGTATTGTCCCATCTGTAATAATAAAAACAGAATCTCCTTTAGAAAATTCAATACCAGCCCTTAGAGCGTGGTCTTGAACATGCCCTCTCCCCATATCTACAAACATAATATCGTTGGATGTAGGTTGCAGGATTTGTTTTAATTCATGTGCTGATAAAATAGAATTATTGACCAATATAAGTTCGTAATATTCAAAGTAAGAGGATATCCATGTTTCTAATTCGTTAAATTGCTTAGCACTAAGATTTATTAAAGAATCATAGTATACAACAAAAGAAGCATAGTTTTTTTCTTTTTGATTAATCAATTTTTTCTCCTTGTAAATATTTGTAAAACAGGTCTAACAAAAGAGAGAATCTCTTCTTTATCAGGCACGCTACACAATACAGCTAATACCATTAAAAACCAAAATGGCACAAACCATAAAACATAGTTCATTCCTACATGAACCGCTGAATGTTGCATAAAAATAATATAATGAGATAAGGCTCCAAAAAAAGATAAAATAATAATAACATATAGAGCAAGTATTTTTTGTGCAGGAATAAGAATACCCGTTCCAATAAGCTGTAGCATACGAGGAAATATGTGTCCAAGAAAACGTAGAAATATAATTGTTATTCCTATAGCGCTACCTATAGCCAAGGATATTCCGTAAATTTTAATATCAAAAATATATAGCTCTAAAACACCTAATAGTGTATATATAGAATCTTCATCATACTCTAATCTAGTATTTATAGTACGCCAATATAATCGACCTAAGATTAGGTCAAAATTACCCAGTAATATAGTATGAATGATCAAAGTAACTACAATACCTAATATACAAGCTGCAGATGTTTTAAGAAAAATAGAGAAAAATTCTTTCCAAATCCACCCTCTTGAAAGAGCAAAATAAAAAATAGGTAGGGTAGTCATTATCATAATGGTAGTGAGAAATTCGTATCCCATACTTGCCTTTAGGGCAATAGTCAAAAATACAAATAAATACATATATTTATAATGTTTTTCATTTTGTTGATATAAATAATATGCTACAACAAGTAAGGGTAAAAACCAAGACCAAGTCATCCAATAAATATTACGAGCAAATATTGTTAACCATATATTTGTAGATATCACCCACACGCCCATAATACTTACAGAAAACAAACCAAATTCATATGCCAAAAATGTCAGTAATAATGCTAACACAAGAGCTGTGGCTAAGGCAACAACTGCTTGGGTAAGTCGGTAACTTTTCCATTGACTATAAAGATCATCTTTAAAAATTACTCTTGTGCCAAGTTGGTAAAAAGGACGTAATAATATGCTTTGCACACCTAAATGAGAGGTGTACATGCTTACACTATCGATATTTGTAATATCAGGAATTTTGTCATAAGCAACCATGCCTATATTTTGTAAAAAATGCTTTGAATGTTCAGGAAAAATATCATCAACTATTAGATCAGTGAGAATTAAATTGGCACTGTCATGTTGATGATACCAAAAAACATCCCATTTACTAATACTCAGAAAAGCAGTCATTCCATTGAAAAACCACAGGACAAAAAATATTAGAAAAAATATTTTATATTTATTTGTTACAATCATTGTTTTCATTAATTTAGTCCTTGTTTTATAAAAATTTATCCATTTCATAGATAGTGTTAATTTTACCACCAAGTACAGAAATAAAAGTGGGTGATTCTGAATCTTGCTGGATGATTACGGGTCGAGAATCGGATAAAGAACTTGCCTGTATTAAGGCTTTTACTGTAAAAATACTTCCATTGTATTCTGGTAAAATATCATATCGAAGATATTTTTTTGCTAATTGATACATATGAACCCAAGCTGATTCGGGACGAACAGGACAAATATTACAGTTTTGCACTTGTTTTGTAGAGCAGGTTTTTGATTTTTTTTGACAAGAAAAATCAGGTGTATCAGAAAAGGATGTTTCATGAGGTGTGTACCGTACAGCAGATAAAGAAAATTGCCCTTGAAAATCAAAAGGCATTAAGGAGAAAAATGGCCCGTCCATGACGGTTAAACCATAGTTTTGCAAAGCTGGGGGAACATTACACAGCACCATTTCTGTAAGTTCAAATTTCATAGGCAAAAGATTAAAACCAAAAGCTTGAATAATAGTGTTTAGAGATCCATATGTAGTATTTAATACCCAGTCTGCCTCTATAGGAGTGTGATTGTCACTTTTAATAATCCAATGAGAACTTTGAGGGATGACCTCTTTTAAGCGAAAATTTGGAATGAATTGAATATTATTCGTATTTTGAATTTGTTCTAAAAAATAGTCTTTAAGTTTTAGCATATCAACTGTATATTCTAAAGCACTATATGTAGCCTCTATATATTCTGTGTTGAAAAATTGTTGTGAATTTATTGGTGTATATGGAATAGACGCTTCTCTACAGAATTTTTCAAAATTTTCAGCAGATGCAAAAGAAAACTGTTTTGCAACAGCATAAATTTTACTGTAATTATCTAGAACAGCCATAGGATATTCTAAATGAAAACGCTCAAAATATTCGTTACATTTAATAGCTGTATGTAAAGATCGAGGATAATGATAACCATTGTGAAGACGCGCTTGATTAACATATGTTGCTCGAGAGAAAATATCAGTATCATAATCTAGTAGTGTGATTTTTTTAAGAGGGTTTTTTTGAGCTAATTTAAGAGCAGCATAGCAACCATATATACCTGCTCCAAATATTACATAACTCATACTATACTCCTAAACACAAATACAAATACTTTTAAATAATCACTGTTGGCAGAAAAATATTATAAATCATTTCATCGTTTTTGTCAATTCTACACCCTATTTATCTCTTAACTTTTGTAAAATTATCAAAAACAGTTAAAAATATTTACTGTTTCTAAGTAATATTTCACTATAATATTTAAAAACTTTAAGTATTTACAAACAAACATATTAAAACTTTATATTCATATATCAAATAAAATCTTGTTTAATTTAAAATATAAATTATAATTACAATACAAATTACAATACAAATTACAATATTAGGAGATATTTTATGTCTATTTCTATAAAAAATCAACAATTTCACTTACAGACACCTACAACTAGTTATATTATGGATATTATATCAACTGGGGAATTGAGACATTTATACTACGGAAATAAACTTCATCAAGATGCAAAGTTAGAACACACAAATCTTACTATGGTTTTAGCGGAAAGTCCAACAAAAGACAGGACCATATCTTATTATAATATTTCTCGTGAATATCCTAGCTATGGACGCTCTGATTATAGAGAAGGTTCTATACATATTCAAAATGATCAATATGGGGATACTATTATTGAGTTAGAATATTTATCTCATTATATTATATCAAATTGTCCTTCTTTAAAAAATTTACCACATATTAGAAATACACAAGATAAGGCTGAGACTTTAGTTATTACTATGATTGATAAAAGTTTAGGATTAGAGATAGATTTATATTACACTATCTTAGAAGAAAGTGATGTAATTACTCGATTTTCTATTATTAAAAATACAGGTTCTATGAACTTAAAGATATTATCTGCATTATCTTTATCGTTGGATATTTGTTGTGATAAAAATTGGGAACTTATTACTCTGAATGGTACTTGGGGTAGAGAAAGAAAATTAGAACGTTCTCCTATTTCTTATGGAGCTCATTATATTTCGAGTACTCAAGGTAACAGTAGTTCTTCTTTACATAATCCTTTTGGGATGCTTGTACGTCCCTATACAACAGAAACTAGTGGGGAAGCTATTGCAACGTCTCTTATTTATAGTGGAAATCATAAATTAAATGTTGAATTAACACCCCTAGATAATTTAAGACTTATGTTAGGTATCAATCCTTTTGATTTTAATTGGTCCTTAAATCCTGGTGAAGAATTCACTACTCCTCAAGCTGTTATTTGTTACTCAAGTCAAGGTATGGGCAGCGTTTCTCGTGAACTACACCATTTTGTTCAAAATAGAATTATTAACCCAAAATGGAAAGACCATCAACGTTATATTCTTATTAATAATTGGGAGGGAACATACTTTGATTTTAATGAAGATAAAATTCTTGCTATGGCAGAAGAGGCTAAAAAACTAGGTATTGAATTATTCGTTCTTGATGATGGGTGGTTTGGACATAGAGACAATGATTTTACCTCATTAGGGGATTGGTTTGATTATAAAACTAAACTACCTAATGGAATAAAAGGTCTCTCTCAAAAGATCTCAGACCTTGGGTTAAAATTTGGACTTTGGTTTGAACCAGAAATGATTAGTGAAGATAGTGATCTCTTTAAAAATCATCCAGAATGGCGTATTGAATGTCCTAGATATATACCTTGTCAAGGTCGAAATCAATATGTATTAGATATGACTAGAAAAGATGTTCAAGACTATTTATACGAAAAAATTAGTAGTGTTTTAGAGGAATCTACAATTCATTATGTGAAATGGGATAAAAATCGAAATCTTACTGATATTATGAGTAGAGAATTACCAGTAAATCAACAAAAAGAATTTGTACATCGTTATATGTTGAGTCTTTATCAACTTTTTGATCGTTTAATAACAAAATTTCCTGACATACTCTTTGAAAGTTGTTCTGCTGGAGGAAATCGTTTTGATTTAGGAATGTTGTACTATATGCCTCAAACATGGGCTAGTGATAATACAGATGCTATTCAACGCCTTGATATCCAGTGGGGTTCTAGCATGGGCTATCCTCTATCTTCTATAGGTTCTCATGTTTCAGAAAGTCCAAATCATCAAACAGGAAGATATGCCTCTCTTCAACTAAGAGGTGCTGTTGCTTTATTTGGAACTTTTGGTTATGAACTAGATCCTCTTAAAATCCCTTTAAAAGAAAAGGAAATTATCAAACAACAAATCCATGCATTCAAAAAATATAGAACACTTATTAGTCAAGGTGATTTTTATCGTATTCAAAGCCCTGAAACAAATGTTTGTTCTTGGGGTGTTGTTTCCTCTGATAAAACAGAAGCGTTAATCATGGTCACAAGAATACTATCTTCTGCAAATCCTACAATGATAAAAATTAACATTCCTAATTTAATTTCAAGTGCATTGTATTCTGTAGATGAACTAGGAATAACAGCCTATGGAAATGAATTAATGAATTCAGGACTTTGGATGCCTGTCTCTAATGAGTTTATTAAGAATACAGAATTATCTTGTTTCTGTTCTTGGAATAGATCAGGGATAGATCCTTGTTTTCCAGATTTTTCAGGAATGGTTTTTCATATAAAAAAAATATAAATTAAAATAATATAAGAATACAAGGAGTAATATATATGCTTAGTTTTTCAGAGAAATCTGCCTACGGTATGGGGGCTTTTGGTAAAGATATTGCTATTACCACAGTTTATTTATTTTTAATGTTTTACTTAACAGATGTTGTTGGACTAAATCCAGCTTTTGTTGGTACCTTATTTTTAATTACTCGTTTATGGGATGCTTTTAACGATCCTATGATGGGAATGATTGTTGATAATACTCGTACTAAATGGGGGAAATTCAAACCTTGGATAGCTATTGGAACTATTACGAATTCAATTATTCTCTTACTATTATTCTATCAACCTTCTTTTATTAGTAAAGATGGTATGTATATTTATATTACTATTACTTATGTTTTATGGGGCATGACATATACAATGATAGATATTCCTTTTTGGTCTATGGTTCCTGTTGTTGCAACTTCACAGTCTGATAGAGCTCAAATTGCTACTATTTTACGATTTTGTGCAAGTATCCCATGGATGTTAGTGGGTACCTTTGGATTGAGTATTATTTCTAAACTCAGTGGAGGAAGTATTCAGGCTATAGAACAAAGTCAAGGCTTTTTCTTAATAACAGTAGGATTGATTTTTATTTTTAATCTCTCTATATTAATCTTATTAGTTAAATTAAAAACAAACGAGAAAGATAATACCCACCAAGAAAAAATTACTATTAAACAAGCATTTACTATCATTTCTAAAAATGATCAATTACTAGCATTTATGGGAATTGTTTTACTTTTTAATAGTATGGTCCAATTAGTTAATGGAGCAAGTCTATACTTCTTTACTTATGTTTCTGGAGATAAGAATTTATTTAGTGTGTTTTCTGGCGTAGGTGGTATTGCAGAATTAGCTGGCATTTTTTCCTATCCTATTATTGCAAAATATTTAGATCCTAAAAAATCATTTGCCTTAGCTTGTACTATTCCTATTACGGGTTGGTTGTTACTTCTTTATTCAAGTTATTTTGCACCTACTAATATTCCTATTGTAATGTTTTCAAGTATTTTTTATAAAATTGGTGCAGGATTATTTTTAGCTGGATCTATAGTAATGCTTGCTAATATTGTAGATTATTCTGAGAAAAAATTTGGTACACGAAATGAAAGTATTATATTCTCTATACAAACTCTCTTGGTAAAATCAGCTTCTGCATTTAGTGGTTGGATAGTTGGAATTTCATTAGCTCTTTCTGGATATATAGCAAATCAAGTACAAACAGAGTCAGTACTGATGACTATCCGTATGTTAATGACAGTTATTCCTTTAGTACTTGGATTATTAGCACTTTATATAGATAAGAAATATTTCAAATTACATTCTATTCAAGATTAAATAAATACAAGAGGTTACAAAGACCCCCCCCCACCCTCAACAATAGCCACTTCCTCAGGCCTCAATTCATAGAGAGCATAAACGAGTTTATTGATCTGATTTTCTTCTACGCTAATATCTTAATTCGATTCTTTCTTTTTTAGGATTTTACCTACTAAGTCCGTGATCTGAGTTTCCTACTCTGGTGTAGCTACTGATATTGGGAACTTTACGAGTCTATCTTTCCTATCCTTTATCACTAAGTTATATAGGTGATATAAATTTATAAAATAAATAATATCCTAGTTGTGAAAATAAAATTCCCATAATATAGGGTAAATGATTCCCTGTCATAATAAAATTTTTTTATCAGGATGTATTCCTTTTGTATCATAGCAAAAACTAGCTTATTGCGTTGTTTCAAGATAGATAATCTTAGGTTTATCAAAATCTTCTAAATAAGCATAATTACAAAGATTATCAGGAGTATCTCCTTGATTTTGTTATTTCTGTACTGTTTTGATCTAGGTGTTTTTTGATAGCTGGATAATCATCAATTTTGATAGGATCTATATTTTTTCTTTTTACCCCATTATGAGTGTTTATCAACCACTTATCAAAAAAAACTCAACACAATCTCAACATGTTTTTCACTTTATTAATTTAGAAATTTCTTTAGCTTGTGGGTGAGCAAAAGTTCTTATTAATTCAAAGAGAATACTTTCATTAGAGCTGATAAGTACCCCTTCTTGTTTTAATCGCTCTAGAGCGAGTGTTTTATTTTCTAATTTGCGAGAAGAAATAGCATCCCAAATCACAATAGGCGTATACCCTGATTCTTTAAGATCTATTGCCGTTTGTAGTACACAAATATGAGATTCTATTCCACAAATAATAACGTTTTTAATAGCGTTCGTTTTTAACCATTCTTTGTAAGGGATATTATCAACGCAACTAAACTCTATCTTTTCAAAATAATGATAATCCGAGAGTCGCTCTTTAATAGGTGGCACTGTTATACCTAGTTTAGCAGAGTTTTGTTCTGTGATGGCAATAGGTAAATTTAATAAGCTACATCCTTTAATAAGAGCACAACAATTTGCTAATAGCTTTTCATACTCATAAATA
>CAMQSH010000002.1 GCA_947036575.1 uncultured Brevinema sp.
TTGTATTTAAAGACAACTCTTGAATAATACATCCATAATCTAAAATATTTACTTTGATAAAATCATTAGCTAAACTATACATATGTGTATCTTTTTGTTGTTTTGTTGTTCCGAAGAATTTTTGCATAAAATTACTCTCTATAATATTAATCAAAAAAAGTTCAATTACATCATTATATGCCTATAACATGTTTTTGTCAATACATGTTTTATTACTAGTGATTTATTAGATAAAGGTATTATATATAATAAAATATACTGTGTTGGGGATACTTATAATGATAACTTGACTAAGTTATCATAAATGCTATAATAATATAGTTATATTAGGATTTTGCCAAATTAATTCTATACTATATTAAAACATTTTTTATTTAATAAATAGGAGGATAAAAATGTCTCGAAAAACGTTGAATTCAGGAGCATTATTAATGCTTACTTTTACAGCTATTTTTAGCTTTGGTCAAGTTATTAATAATAGTGTTGCTATTGGGCTAGCATCGATTCCGTCATTTGCATTTGCAACGCTTGCATATTTTTTACCATTTTCTTTTATGATTGCAGAATTTGCATCAGCAAATCCAGAAAGTGAATCTGGATATACAAAATGGATAGAAGGATCTCTTGGTCCGAAATGGGCATTTTTGGCATCATGGACATACTTCTTTGTAAACTTGTTTTTCTTTTCATCATTGTTACCAGGAATGTTGATTTCTGCTTCATATGCATTTACAGGAGCAAATCTTTGGGGATCAGAAAATCAATTACTTATTTCTATAATTTCTATTATATTATTTTGGATTGCAACTTGGATTACCACACAAGGGGCAAAGGGAATATCAGTTGTTACTAATGTTTCTGGTATTGCTCGTTTTTCAATGGGTTTAATTTTTATAGGATTTACTTTTATTTTAATTGTATTTATGAAAGAGCCAGTAGCTCAAGAATTTACAGTAGCAACAGTAACTCCAAAATTTAATTGGGCATATTTTGCAACATTTGCTTGGATTTTACAAGCTGTTGGAGGTGCAGAAAGTATAGGTGTCTATATCAAAGATCTTAAGGGTGGGACTAAAGCATTTGTCAAAACAATGATTTTTTCAGCTGTTTTTGTCGGTATAATGTATGTCGTCGGTTGTATAGCTGTAGGAATGATTATCCCAGCAGATGTGCTTATTGGAAACTATAGTAATGCTATTTATATTGCTTTTGAATTATTAGGTGCTAAATTAGGTATCACAACAGGATTGACTAATTTTGTAGGTGTTGTTCTCTTCCTTGCTTCTGCAGGTAGTGTAGTATTATGGGCATCAGCACCTGTTAAAGTCTTTTTCTCAGAAGTGCCTAAAGGAATTCTCCCAGGTGGTGTAGATGAAATTGACGAGAATGGTACTCCTGTTAAAGCTTTGTATTTACAAGCTGTAGTTGTTACAATTCTTCTTTTAATTCCAGGATTAGGTATTGGACAAATTGATACATTTCTTCACTTTCTTATTAATATGACAGCTGCAACATCATTACTTCCTGTATTGTTCTTTGTTGTTGCTTATATTAATTTTCGCCTTAATCATGATGATACCCCTCGTGATTTTCGTCTTTCCAAAAATCCTAAAATTGGTATAGCTTGTGGTGTTTTATTATTAGTATTATTTTCTATAACATTTATTACTGCTATTCTTCCTGATCCAGAATTAATTATGCGTGTATTTTCAGGTGGGGCTTTACAAGCTGGTGAAACACACCCTGCGTTCTCTTTACTATATCAAGTTGGTGGTGTTGTACTATTCTTAGGTTATGCATGGATGCTTTGGTCTAAATACGAAAACAAACAAACAAACAAATAAAATTAAATAATTTAATAGAGGTAAACAATGGCTAGACCTTATAAAGATTGGGAAAATTTGGAATTATTACATAAAAATAGAATGGACTCACGCACACAATTTTATTCCTATAAAACAAAAAAAGAAAGTTTAGAAGCTGATAGATTTCAGTCTTATGGTGTATCTTCACTTAATGGTAAATGGGATTTTCTATTTTTACCAGCTCCTGAATACTCTCCAGAAAATTTTGAGAAAAAAGATTTTGTATGCTTAGCAGATTGGACAAAAATTTCTGTTCCTTCAAACTGGCAGTTAGAAGGATTTGGTAAAATGCATTATTCAGATCTCTGGTATAATTTTGCAATTCGTCCGCCTTATGTTCCATTTAATAATCCTACAGGAATTTATAGACGTGTTTTTAATGTTTGTAAATCTCAGCTCGAACACAAAATGATACTACGTTTTAATGGGGTTGATTCTGCTTATCATTTGTGGATCAATGGAAAAGAAGTTGGCTACTCTAAAGGAGCTCGTTATACTTCTGAATTTGATGTAACAGATTTTGTTAATGAAGGTGAGAACACTATTGTCGTAAGGGCTTATCAATGGACTGATGGTACTTACTTAGAAGATCAAGACATGTGGTGGCTTAGTGGTATTTATAGAGATGTAGAACTGATCGTTGAGCCTAAAAAAGCTATCTATGATTTTACCATTACAACACCAATGCATAACAATTATAATGACTCTGAATTAACAATCAATTTTATATCTCTTGAAGCATCAAAAGGTCGATCGTTAGGAGTGACCTTATACGATATCAATCAAAATATTATTTGTGAAAAAGAAATCGCCTTTGAACAAAAAACAGTAGAATTTAAAGAAATGCTCAAGGGTATTATTTCTTGGAGTGCAGAAAATCCTTATCTTTATAATGTTGTATTTACAGTATATCAAGACAAAAAAGAAATTCAATCTCTTAGTCATACCGTAGGATTTAGAGAGATCGTTGTTAAGGGTATTAATTTTCTTATCAATGGTGTTGCTATTCTTCTTAAAGGGGTAAATAGACATGATTATAATCCAAAATTAGGACGTGTCGTTTCTGAAGAAGAAATAATGCAGGATATGTTATTAATGAAGCAACATAACTTGAATGCGATTCGTACTGCCCATTATCCTAACTCTCCTTATTTTTATCATTTAGCTGATAAGATGGGATTTTATATTATTGATGAAGCAGATCTTGAATGTCATGGATTTGAGCTTACTCATGATTATGATTGGATTAGTGATGATCCAGCATGGAAAACATCTTATGTTGATCGTGTGGAACGTATGATTTATCGTGATAAAAATCATCCAAGTATTATTATGTGGTCTTTGGGTAATGAATCAGGTATGGGTGATAATTTCCGTGCAATGGCTTCTAAATCAAAAGAACTTGATCCAACACGTCTTGTTCATTATGAAGGTGACTTTCAAAATGTTGAAATAGCAGATGTTAATAGTACCATGTATACATGGATTAAAGAACGTTATAATCCAGGTCGCTTGATGAAAGATGTTATAGAAACTACTACAAAGCCTCATATTTTATGTGAATACTGTCATACAATGGGTAATGGTCCTGGAGGATTAAAAGAGTATCAAGAGTTATTTTATAAATACCCACAACTACAAGGTGGATTTTTATGGGAATGGTTCGATCATGGTATTGAACAATTCGATGAAAATGGTACTAAGTACTATGCTTATGGGGGACATTTTGGGGATGATCCTACTAATGGAACATTCTGTATTGATGGTTTATTGATGCCTGATCGTCAAATTTCACCCTCTCTATTAGAAGTGAAAAAAGTGTTTGAACCTATTTTGACAGAAGTTGCTGATCTATCTAAATATAAGATTAAAGTAACTAATCGTTATGACTTTATTTCTACAGATCATTTGATTTTAGATTGGAGCCTTGTTGTTGAAAATAGAGTGCTTCAAAGTGGAGTCACGGAAGAATGCCAAGGTATTAAGACTTATGAATCTAAAGAAATTATTATTCCTATAGAAAGTTTCAAAGTAGAAACTGGTGTAGACTATTATCTGAATCTAACTTATCGCTTAAAAGGAGATACTCCTTTTGCAAAAGCTGGGCATATAAATTCTACAGAACAATTCAAACTTCCTATATATCAAGAAATTACCTCTATTCAAAAATCATCTAAACCTAGTTATGTACAAAAAGGTTTTGAATGGCATATCTCTACAGGTGATAGTACTATTATATTTGATAGAATTTCTGGCTATTTACTTTCTTGGGAAAAAGCTGGGGAGATGATCCTTACTTCAGGTCCTCGTCTAGGATTTTGGAGAGCCCCTATTGATAACGATATGTATATTGTAGAGGATTGGAAAAAAGTATATTTCCTTCATTTGATGACAGAATCAACAGAAACAGTACGCCTTATCGAAAAAGATACCTCTATTATTATAGAAGTTGATGTAATTAATGCTGCCCCTAATGCTGCATGGTGTTTTGAATCAACGTATTGTTATGAAATTTTTAGTCATGGAGATATGTTATTAAAAGTTAAAGGACATGCCTATCTTCCTGATACTAGTAAGCAAAAAGCAGGAAACTCAGAAGGCTCTTCAGCTTTAATGGATAAGTCAAAACTTATTCCTCCAATGTTACCAAGAATAGGACTTGATTTTATTGTAGATAAAGATTATGATAATACAAGATGGTATGGTCGTGGACCTGGAGAATCTTATTGTGATTCAAAGCAAGCAAATCTCTTTGGGGTATATGATGCTAAAGTAGATGATCTCTATACTGATTATGTACACCCTCAAGAAAATGGAAATCGTACAGATATCAAATGGGTTCGTCTCCAAAATCAACGTCAGATTGGACTAATGGCTGTAGCAGATCAATCTATGGATTTTAATGCTCATTTTTATACTATTGAAGACTTTGAAACAGCTACTCATAGACATATTCTTAAACAAAAAAGAAAAGACTTTATCACATTCCGTCTTGAATATAAACAGAATGGTTTGGGTTCTCACTCATGTGGACAAGATCAACTAGAGCCATATCGTTGTAAGTTTGAAGACTTTGAATTTAGTGTTCGTCTTTCTGCTTATTCAGCAAAAGAGATTACTGATTTTAATCTTGCAAAACGTCGTCTTAAATAAGACTATTTTATAAGGATATTAAATTAGAAAAACCAAGTGTAAGCTTGGTTTTTCTTTTTGATATAACGATAGATAGTAGAGATAAATTATTTTGCCTTAAAATCAATCATCTTACATTTTTCTGATCTTTTTTTATGCAAGTATTGACATGGAGCTTAAAAAGTGGTACAATCTAAGATATAGTTTGTCGAAATAAAAAATAGGAGTACATCATGTGGTATAAAGACACTTTAGTGGAGAGATTTTTAAAATATACTGCTATTTCAAGTCAGAGTAATAGTGAAGAAAAAATACTACCTTCTTCCTCAGGGCAAATGGAACTTGCCGAAGTCTTAAAAAAAGAATTAGAAAAAATGAATCTTAGTGATATTAAATTGACAGAAAATGCCATTTTAACAGCACGATTAAAAGGTACTGATACTAGTTTTCCTACCGTAGGCTTTATTACTCATTTGGATACCTTTGATGGAGGATTTAGCCCTGATGTTAAGGCTCAAATCAAAAAATTTACAGGTAGTGACATACTTCTCAATGAAAAAGAAAAGATTTTCTTGACGATAGAAGAGAATCCAGAGATTCTTAAATATCTTGATGAAGATATTCTTGTTACTGATGGAACCAGTGTTTTGGGGGCTGATGATAAAGCTGCTGTAGCAGTAGTGATGATGAGCTTGGAATATCTTATTAAAGAGAAGCCAGAACATGGAGATATTGTTGTAGCTTTTGTTCCTGATGAAGAAATAGGCTTGAGAGGAGCAAAAGCTTTGAATCTAGATGATTTTAAAGCAGATTTTGCTTACACTTTAGATTGTTGTGAATTAGGGGAAGTTACTTGTGATAATATCAATTCAGCTTCTTGTATTGTCAATATAGAAGGAGTTGTGGCACACTCTATGTCTACCAAATCTGATAGAGTTAATCCAATTTTAGTGGCAGTTGATCTAATAAATAGAATAGAAACAAATGATAATCCCAAAGAAAGAGAAGCTATGTTTAATATTAGAGAATTTAGTGGGGGAGTGAGAAATTCTCGTATAAGAGTAGCAATAGGATCTTTTGATAAAGTAGAATTTCAACAACAAAAAGATTTAATAACTCGACACCTTAAAGACCTTCAAGATCTATATCCAAAGGCCAAAATATCTTATGAGATTTTTGATAATTTTCTTAATATGAAAGATGGTATAGGAGATAAAACACATAGTGTTGATCTCATTTATGCTTGTATGGAAAAATTGCATATTACTCCTAAAACAATTTCTATGAGAGGAGGAACAGATGGTTCGGATATTTCTAATAGAGGAATTCCAACCCCAAACTATTTCACAGGGGCTCACAACTTTCATTCAAATTTTGAATTTCTACCGATTTCTTCTTTTATAAAAGCCTTTGAACTCACTATAGAAATTATTAAAAGTGCAAATCAAAATATCAATAAAAAGGACTAAAATATGTTTAAAAATTATTATATCATACTCTTCAGCTTTTTTATTGTAGCTTGTGGATCAACAGAATCGGAGAAAAAATTAACAGTTGCTTTAGGGATAGAACCGATATCATTAACTCCTTTTGAATCTAATGATATTCCTTCTTATAAAGTAAGATGGCAAATCTATGATAGATTAATTTCTGTTTCTCCAGAAGGGGAAGTAATTCCTGAGCTAGCAGAAACTTGGACTAATATTAATTCTACAACTTTACAAATTACTATAAAAACAAATGTTTTATTTCATAATGGTAAATTATTTACTGTAGAAGATGCTGTTTATAGTGTTAATTCAGCTATAAAATCATCTTTTTTATCTACAATTTTAGGAGTTATAGATAGTGCAACCGTCATAAATGATAATACTTTTCAAGTTAATTTATCAAAACCTTATGCTCCAGCACTTGCTCTATTATCTCACTCAGGAATGTTGATGACTAGTGAAGAATTTAATACAGAAGAGTTAAAATCCTTAGAAATAGGGACAGGTCCTTTTCAATTAGTAGAATGGAATAGAGGGCAAAATATTGTCTTGAAAAAGAATGAAAATTATTGGGGTGAAATAGCTGAGGTAGAGACTGTTAATTTTATTGTTGTTCCTGATGCTTCTGTCCGTTCTATTATTGTAGAAACAGGTGAAGCTGATGTTGCCTATGATCTTGATGGATCTGATAGAGAGCGTTTACTAGCTTCTAAAGATATTATTTATAAAGAAGCATCTTTTCCTACAGTGCATTATCTAGGTTTTAACACTAGTAAAGGTCCTTTAACTAATCAGACCCTAAGGCAGGCTATTGCTATGGCTATAGACTTTCAAGGGGTTGTAGATACTGTTACTTTTGGAGCAGGAGAAACAGCGACATCTCTTTTACAAGAATCTATTTTTGGATCTTATACACGATTGCCTAAAAGAGAACAAAATATAGAAAAAGCAAAAGCTCTTTTGGCACAAGCAGGAATTGCATCAAACACCAAACTCTCTCTCTATGCTACGGAAGGACCTCGTAAAAAAATAGCAGAAATTCTTCAAGCTAATTTAAGAGAAATAGGATTAAATGTAGAAGTAAGTATTTTAGAATGGGCAACTATGCTTGACTATGCACGAAAAGGTAATCTTGAGATGTTTGTCTTAGGATGGACTAGTATTCCAGCAGATGCAGATATTGGCTTATATTCTCTTTTAAATAGTAATACTCATGGGTCTGGTGGTAACTATACTTTTTATAACAACCCTAAAATTGATCAGTTACTAGAACAAGGACGAGCAGTTCAAGATAGTGAAAAAAGAAAATTAATTTATAAAGAAATACAAGAAATTATCTATATAGAATTACCAATGATTCCTATTTATCATCCTTATCATAATGTTGTAATGAATAAAAATATTAAGTTTTTTGATATGAATTTATATTCTGTTCATCGTTTAAATAAAATTAAGTATTAATTATACTCACTAAGGATAAGTCTTATAAAATATACCCCATCATAAATTTATGGTGGGGTATATTTTATAAGGCTCTAACAATAGAGTTTTATACTATAGTTGATTTTTTAAACGATAGGTTTCTATCATAATATCATATTTTTGAGGATTTCTAATTGCTTCTGTGTATTCAAATAACGTTCCATCATTTAAAAAACTTTGAGTTTTGATACATACTGCAGGCATATTAGGGACAGTATTTAATAAGTCGGCTATTTCTTCATCAAGTATGATAGGACTAAAGTGAATATGACTATTTTTAATAATCATTTGTTTTTGTTTTTCTATATAATCATATTTAGATTTTGACATTACTTCAAAGGATAAATCTGGAAATAAATATACAGGCATGTATCCAATTTCAAATACTATAGGCTCTTCATCTAATAGACGTAATCTTTTAGTATGATAAACTGGAATTTTTTCTTCTATATGAAGTAGTTGTGCTACTTCTAGAGGTGCTGGAATAATTTCAAATATAGATACTTTAGTCGTTGGTATACCTCCAACTTGTTGAGCATATTCAAAAAAATTATCCAATTGAGTTATTTTAAAGTCTTTACGCTGAGCTTTAACAAAAGTACCACTTCCTTGTATAGAATAAACAATGTTTTCTTTAATTAATTGTTGAATACTATTACGTAAAGTAGTTCTACTAACTTTATAATATTCTATCAAGAAATGTTCTGTAGGAAGAACATCACCAGGTTTTAGTTTGTTTTGAATAAATTCCTGATAGATTGATTGAGCTATTTTGATGTAAGAAAATTGTTTCATATTTTCTCCTCTCTATTAATTATTATAACACAAAATAAGGCATTTAGTCAAAATAAAGTATATATTAGATAAACTAGTATAGTTGTTATCATAAAAGCCACCTCATTATAAGGTGGCTTTTTGCTTTGAGTTATATAAGATTTATTGAGTCTTATTTGGGAGGAATAGGGAGTATACTTTTGAATGTTTCTTCATTAATTGATTGAATAACAAGAGTTAATAAATCAATTTCGTTTTTAATATCATCCATATGAACAAGGCTTGTTGCTGTATGACAGTAGCGAACAGGGGTGATCAATGCCATTGCCGGGATTCCTATTCCGTAAAGAGCTACAGAACCTGTATCTGTCCCACCACCACCTAAGATATCATATTGATAGGGAATATTGTGCTTATCTGCTATTGTTGAGAATAATTCAATGAGAGAACGATTACCAAGTGCTGATTTATCTGCAACACAGAGACAAGGCCCTTTTTTCATGACACGTGTTTGCTGAGAAAATTGAGGAGTGTCTTTACAAGAGGCAACATCTAAGATAATAGCAATATCAGGTTTTACAAGATTTGTAGCAGTTTTTGAACCTCTAGTGCCAACTTCTTCTTGAGCTGATCCTATAAAAACTAAATTACAGTCAAGTTGTTGTTCTGCTAAATTTTTGAAAACTTCCATTCCAATAAAACAAGAAACCCTATCATCTAAAGCTTTTGCTGCAATGATACCTTGATCTTCCCAATATTCTGTTGTTGAACGAAGAGAGACACTATCTCCAATATGGATTTTATAAGCTAATACTTCTTCTTTATTAGAAAAACCAGCATCAACATATAAATTATCTATACTAATATGTTGAGCAGGGTCTTTATCAGCATAGATACAACCTAAATATTGATCTTTGATAAGAACTCGAGATCCAATTACTTGATAAGGAGATATTCCACCAAGACTATGAAGACGAATAAATCCATTTTTATCAATATCTCGGACAATAAATCCTACTTCGTCAATATGAGCAACAAGAGCTACCGTTATTTTTTTTGGATTACCCTTTTTATGACAAATAATACTTCCAAGATTGTCAAATTGAATCTTTTGAGAAGAAGGGGTGAGATCATCTTTTATCAAAGATTGTACAATCCCCTCATCTCCAGGGATTGCACAGGCTTCTGTTAATTTTTTTAATAAATTATATTGTATCATTATTTAGTCCTAGAAATCTAAATCTAGTTTATCTAATGTTTTTTGATCTTCTTCTGAAAAATGAGAATTAGTTTGACCAGAGTCCAAAATAGCTTGGTTTTCTTTTTCTTTTTCTAATTCTTGTTTTTCAAGAATTCTAAAGAAAGGATTATAAATACAGAAAGAAAGTACTAATTGCATACACTGAACAAGAGGTGTTTTCCAGTCAAAATTCAATAAATATCCTTCAAAAAATAGGGGAAGATAAGGAGGGTCAAAGAATGGTCTCCCTAGAAATCCCATTTGCATTAATGCTAGAGGGAAGAGCCCACAAAGAGATCCACCAATAATAAAAGGAATAAGAAGGACAGGGTTTAAGATCACAGGGACACCAAACAATACAGGCTCATTAATACCAAAACAGGCTGGAATTAAAGAAATCAGTCCAATTTTTCTATAGCGTTCACTTTTACTTAATAGCATGGAGATAATGAGCCCCATTGTTACCCCAGATCCTGTGAAGTTTACAAAAGCGGAAAAAGCACCACCTGTAACATAGTGAGGAAGAGCTAAGCCAGCTTCTTTAGCAACAATATTCTCAGCAAGATATTGAACAAATATAGGAGAGAGGATAGGACTAAGCACAGCAGAGTGAATACCAAAAAACCAGAATGTTAAACGAAGCATAATAACGAACCATACGATTAAAAGATTGTCCATACCGTTAATAGCAGGAGCAAGAACAGACATAACTAATTCAGGAAGAAGAAGTCCGCCAGACCATTCAGAAATAAAATGACGAGCTGATACAAAAATAAAACCAATAAATGCTGCTGGTGTAATTAATTCAAAAGAACGAGAAACAAAATCAGGTACTCCTTCAGGCATCTGAATAATTAGTTTATGGATAGTGAAAAACCGATAAATCTCAACAGCAAGAATAGCTACAAAAATACCTGTAAATAATCCCTTGGAATCAAGATAAGTAGGATCAAGCATCCCATCAGCAGTGTAGGTAACTGTTAAAATTAAAAATGCAAAAACAGATAAGATAACAGAACCAACAATATAAATTTTATAAATTTCACTCAAAAAATATGCTATTCCTATGACAGCATAAATAGCAACAAGACCTAAAGAAAGCTTAATTAATAGATCTATTAGATAAGAATTATTTAAAAACCAATCTTGAACAGCGACAGAATTTGGGAAAACATTTTTGATAGTTTTTAATGGGTAGGCTAAAGAACCTAAAAGAAGAATAGGGGTTAATACAACCATTCCCTTTTTAACAGAACTCAAGTGAGGCTGTTTATCGATTTTTTCTGCAATAGGAACTAAGGTGCGGCGAATTATTTTATCAAATTTTTCAAACATTGATTCAAAAACTGTTTGACTCATTGGTCACTCCTAATTTATATATATTTATATAATTATTTTATTTATTATGATATTTATGATGTGCGATTAGAGCTTGCTTGAGGACAGTAGCTCCGTCCATTGCTCCATAAACATCTGCTGCCAATACGTAAATTGGTATACCATGTTCATCTGCTAGGCGCTGTACTTCTTCTTTTTTGTGACCTACTTGTGGTCCTAATAAAACAATATCAAATTGATCTATCTTGGAAGATAAAGCATCTACGGGAATTGCTTCCATAGGGGTGAAATCTTTGATATCTAATTTCTCACTATTTTCGATGGTTTTCTTAATAGAATTCATCATCATAGTTGTGGAAAAACCACCTGCACAAACTAATACAATTTTCATTATATCTACTCCTTAGTTTATTATTTTATACATTCTAACACAAAACTTGATTATATATTATAGCATATAATTTTATATAATCAAGTTTTTTTTTACTAAAATTTAGAAATTCTGTTAATCATTGTAATTCTTAGTGATATATAATATAATATAATGTGTTGTAGAAATGTGAGGAGTTGTAATGAAAAAGTATGATTTTATTTTTCTTTTTTTACTTTTAATTATACTAATCTTAATGTCTTTTGGTTTTTCTGTTTTTGTAGTTAAAGATATTTGGGATAATGGAGAAATACTTGATAAAGCTATTGGTTATTTCGGGGCATTAGGACTACCTGCTGTGTTGTTCTATTGGGAATGGAAAAGAAATAGAGATAAAAAAGAAGAGTTAGATCAAAAAATTTATGATCATGTAAACAAGCTTCAAAAAGATTTAACAGATTGTTTTCAATATACAAGTATTCACTTTCTACATAATAAAATAACAACAATACCTATTATTACACTAACGAATATGTTTAGTATTTTTAATGAAAGACTAAGCTATTTGTATCCTAGTTTAAGTCAACAAAAGATGATATATGAGATTTTAGCTGAATGTAAAATAGTTGCTCAACGTGATGGTGAATATTTTTTGTATGAAGAATATCATATGTTGAGTGATGTGAAAGATGTAGGGCTAACATATCAAAATATTTGTAATGAGATAACTCATAAAATTGAGAATAATGATTATTATGATAAGATTAAACAATATTTAGAAGTTAATTTTTATAAATAATCACTTAAAAATTGAAGTTTGAGGAGGTGTTAAGATGACGATTAAAAATCGTATAAAAATGGTTAATTTAATAAATAAATGTAAGTTTCATACTCTTTTTATAATCTTCAAAAGCTTCTATACTATGAAAAATTACTTATCCATACTAATTCTTATAATCGTAAATGGTGTTCTATCAGTATGCCTTTTTATCTATAGACTTACCAAAAGATTTCTCTTAGCATTCGTCATTGCTGTTTGTAGATTGATTCTAGCGATACGATCAATTAATGATAGCGATTAAAACAATACTATAAAAAAAGCCCCTAAATTAATAGGGGCTTTTTTAGCTAAATAATTTAGTTAAATATTTTAATAATCATTCTAAGTTAATAATTATTTTAATTTTGGCCAGAAGTCTTTATTAGCTTCGATGAGATCATCTAGTATTTGTTTTGCAACACTTGCACTAGGAACCATTCTTGATAAGGTAATTGCTTGCCACATTTTTAAGTAAGAACCTTCTATCCAAGCTTCAACAACTAATTTTTCAACGGCTATTTGTTGCTCCATGAGTCCTTTTTGAAAACGAGGAATCTCCCCAACAGTTAAAGGTTCTGGTCCTGAATACCCTACAATACAAGGAATTTCTACCATTGCATTGGCATCAAAGTTAGAAATAGCACCTTGATTAGGAACGATTAATAACATTCTTTCTCCTGTATTAGAGGTGATAGCTGTTGCTAAATCCACAATATAAGTAGCGTGTCCACCTATTTCAAATTTAGAATCTTTAGCAGTTCCATTTTGAACGATACGACGACATTCGCCGAACACTTCTTTTTCACGTCCTGCTCTTACCATATCTGTTCTTGTGTAGTTGATATCAGAATGTCCTACAACGTGATCTGGATAGAGATAATATTTTAAATAGGTGTTGGGTAATGTAGTAGGATCTAGATCATGGACTTTTTTTGCCATAGTGAAGGTGTCTGTCCAATCTTCATCAGCATGAAACCCAGGAAAACCAGCATAACCAAATTTTGAAACATGTTCATGTAATTTTGGCATAAGGTCTTTTCCAGTTGATTTTTCGATAATTTTTGTCCACCAACCAAAATGATTGAGTCCATAATAAGAAACTTGCATTTCTTTACGTGATTTGAGTCCTAAAATAGATGCCATAGCATCTTCAATACCAATAGGCATATCACAAATATTTAATACTTTAGAATTTGGTTTTAGCCTACGTGTTGCTTCAGCAACGATAGCTGCTGGATTAGAATAATTTAACATCCAAGCATCGGGAGAGTATTTTTCCATAAAGTCAATAAGCTCGATAACTCCACCTATAGAACGCATACCATAAGACATACCTCCTGGTCCACAAGTTTCTTGTCCTACAACACCATACTTGAGCGGGATTT
This sequence comes from uncultured Brevinema sp., assembly GCA_947036575.1. Taxonomy (GTDB): domain Bacteria; phylum Spirochaetota; class Brevinematia; order Brevinematales; family Brevinemataceae; genus Brevinema_A. Next base: position 13,897 of record CAMQSH010000002.1, read on the forward strand.
TTTCATCAAGAGAACGCATTTCATATTTACCCACACGAATATGTGCCATTACAAAATCTACATCGGTAAATGCTACTTTTGGATCTGTGGTATAGCTGAATTTAATATCTGGAGCTTGTTCTTTCATAATGATTGCACAAGCGTCTCCAACGATAGCTTGTCTTTCAGCGTCATTATCATACAGTTTTAGCTCTCTTAATGGTAGTCTATCCTGTTGACTTAAAAGTAGTAATAAAATTTCAGGGGTAAAGGTACTCCCTCCGCCTGCAATAACAATTGAATATTTTTTCATAATAGTCTCCTAACTATAATAAGATTTATATTTTATTTTTTTAATAATTCTTCAAATTTAGATCGTACTTGTGGTACAGATAATCCTACAATTACTTGTACAGAGTGACCTTCTTTCATGATTCCATGGGCTTTTGCTTCTTTAAAAATATTTGGACTCTGTACAATATTTGGATTTTTCACCATTACACGAAGTCTAGTAGCACAATTAGTTACAGAATCAATGTTCTCAGCTCCTCCAAGAGCACTTAAAAAAGCTATAGCTTGATCGGCAAAGGTAGAGTTAGAACCTTTTTTCTTACTCTCAACATCTTCTTTTGTATAAAGTTTTATAGTTTCTGCATTATCTTCTCTACCTGGAGTTTTTAGATCTTGTTTGAGGATAATAAATCGGAATACAACAAACCAGATGACGGTAAAAGACAATCCTATAATAATATGTAGAAACACTAGTTCTGGATAATTTTTGAAAGTAAAAATCCAATTGGCAGTTATTAGCTCTAATAAACCAGCTCCTTGATTACCAACAATACCAGCCATATAGAGACACATAGCCAAGGTAGCAGCTAATAAAGAATGTATTAAAAATAATACGGGTGCGATAAATAAGAAAGTAAATTCTAATGGTTCTGTAATACCAACGATTATTGCCGTTAGTGTTGCTGGAATTAGTAATGCAGCAATTTTTTTCTTATTTTCTGGTTTAGCGGTAGTATATAGAGCCAAGGCAATACCCACACTACCAAAAACTTTAGAATTTCCATGTAGTGCAAATCCACCTTCAGGAAAGACTTCTTTTAAAGGTAGCCCTGAATTAACAAAGGTGTTAACATTTTCAAACCATGCTACGACTATACCATTTTCTACAACAGCTGGTCCAAAGGCAAAAGGTCCATAAATAAAATGATGTAATCCTGTTGGGATTAAAATACGTTCTAAGAAAGTAAATATCCATACACCTATAGCCCCAGAACTAGCTAAGAATCCTTGCATAGCTTCTATACCTCTTTGTATAGGAGGCCAAATCCAACAAGTAGTAAAAGCCAAGGCAAACATCGCAAAAAATCCTATTAGATGAACCAAAGATGTTCCTTGAAATACGCCTAGATAGTCAGGTAATTGTAATTCATAATAACGATTATGAATGGCAGTTACAATACCACCCACTAAAATTCCACCAAGGATACTAGTATCTAATGTTTTAATCCCAGCTATTAAAGTGAGTCCACTAACGCCACCCACTGCTTGATTAAAATCAACTCCAAAGTTTGGTCCCCAAAATCCAAGAATTGCAGCAATAAAATAATTAAAACTTAAGTAACAAATAAAAGTAGCTAGTACAGCTCTTTCGGGAGCTGTCTTTGATAATCCTATAGGGATTCCTAAACAGAAAAATAGAGGCATGTTACGAAAAATAGTCCACGCACCTTCCTCGAGAATCACAAGGATCTTGTAAAAAAAACTATCTGGATTTGCAATAGAACCAACGATATTTGGATCCTTAAAAACAATAGTCAAACCGACTAAAAGCCCTGAAAAGGAAAATAGTAGCACAGGTACGAACATTGCAGCACCAAATCGCTGCATTCCTTCTTTAATATTAATACTCATTATTAACTCCTATGTTTTAATTTGTATCTAAATTTGTATTTATATTATAATTCATATCTTAAATTAAACAACACTTTATTTGATATATAAATATAATTGTTTAAAATGTTATATTATATATAATTATAAAATCGATAATAAATCTTTTATCAAAAAATTATAAATACCTATTGACATATTATACTATGTGTTATATAGTATAATTGATACGGAGGTATTATGTGGATATACAATTAAAACGAGGTTTACTTGAGATTTGTGTGCTTGCCTCTATGACAAAGGAAGACGTATACGGTTATAAGCTGATAAAAGCTGTATCTGCCTATATTGAGATATCAGAATCAACGCTTTATCCTATATTAAAACGTTTAGAAAGTGCAGGAGCTGTGAATACCTATTCTATAGAACATAATAGCCGTCTGAGAAAATATTATAAGATTACTCCTTCAGGAAGAGATCGTATAAAAGATTTTTTACAAGATTGGGAAAATGTAATGCGTGTTTATAAATATATTGAGGGAGAATATGACAATGACTAAAACTGAATTTTTAAAAAAATTAGCTAAGGCTTTATCAGATTTAGAAAGCGATGAGCGAGAAAAATTCTTATCCTACTACAGGGAAATTATTGAAGATAGAATAGAAAATGGACTAACAGAAATAGATGCCGTAGCAGAAATGGAAAATATCACTATAATTGCAGAAAGAATCCTCAACGATGTTTCAGCTATAGAAATACCAAAAATAAAGCATCATCCTCTAACTTTAGTATTTGTTATTATTAGTTTTCCTTTATGGGGTTCTATCAATATCGCTCTACTTATTACTATATGTTTGTTTCTATTTGGTGGTTTTGTCTCTTGTTTGAGCTTTTTTGCATTTATATTTAAGGAACAAGCAACAGCATTTATGTTTTTAGGAGTGGGATTGATGGGGCTTGGATTTGGGGTGTTTATGTTAATAGCTTTTATTGCACTGTCAAAAGGCATAAAGCATGTTTTACACAATATAGACAACAAACTTTTTAATAGGAAAGGTATTTTAAAATGAAAAAAACAACAAAAAATATCTTGATCGTTTCTGGGCTTTCATTTGTTTTGGGTAGTATTATTTGTACTATTACTCTATTTTCTATTAATTTTGACCTTACAAAACTATCAGGAATGGGAGCTACTTATGTTGAGCACAAACTTTCTGTTTCGGATAATATATCTATTGCTAATGATATTTCACCTTATTTGTGTATTGGAGAATCTCCCGACGATAAGGTGTACATCTCTTACTATGATAATCATCGTTTTAAGTATGAGATTAAACAAAATTCAGAAAAACTTTTATTAGAGCAAGTGATACTTAACAATCAAGATAGACAAATGTCCTTTTTTGAAAAATTACAATTCGGGATTTTTTCGTGGGGTTTGGGAGTAGTAGTCCTTATTCCTTCTCAATTTGGAGGAACACTCACTGCCAATATTTCAAGTGCTACCATAAGATTTGAAAACATTTCTATAGATAATATGGATTTAAAAATCCATGCTACTGCTGGAATTCTAAGATTTGAAAATATTTCTGTGGATAATATAGATCTACAAGCTAGTACGGCATTTACAAGATTTGAAAATGTTTCTGCAAACAATATTGATATACTAACCAGTACGGCAATTTCAACATTTAACGATCTTTCTGCAAAGAGTATTGCTTTAGAATCCTCATCAGGAAAGATTGAATTTAGTAACTTAGATGCTCAAAATATTGACCTTAATTTGAATGGTGGACGTCTGAGTGGTACTATTTTAGGAAATAAAAATGATTTTACCATCGTTAATACTTCCCGAAAACACCTCAAGAATATCCCTGAGTCTGGTGGACAAGGAAGCAAAACATTGAACTTAGCTATAAGTTCTGGTGGTGATGCTAGGATTAGCTTTACAGAATAAAGAGCGTTCGCTCTATTCCAAGAGCATTCGCTCTAAAAATCACATATATAGGAGGGGATATATTATGATTAGAACATTTTATTTAAGTACTTTATTTTTATTGTTGCTTACTCCAATTTTCAGTCAAAACAGACAAGAATTAGAAACAAATCTCACAAAGGCACACAGTGGAGAGAGTGTTTATACTCTGGAACAACTTATCACCATGTATGATAATATAGCCACAGATGATTATATTATCTTGGCATTATGGGGTAGAATTTCTATAAATATATTGAATTTGTATATCACAGAATCATCAGAATCTATAGATACTTTACACGACTTGATAAAAAAAGCCTATAAGCATAGCAAAAAAATATCGTTTTCTAAAGCATCTTCGGAAGAGCTGTATCATCTAGGATTATTAGCCTATGAACTATCCAACTATACAATGGTTACCAGAACGGTACTAAAGATTGAGAAACCTATTAAAACAAGTTGGTTTGATACTTTCTTGCAATTTAAAGATTTTTTTAATGCTGTCGTTCAAAAAGATAAGGCTTATGTAGTAGAGGCAGAAGTCTTGCTAGCAACATCTTTTGGATATCCGTCTTCAGCGATAACTAGCAATTGGAATTCTTATGTTCTGAGTAAAACAGAGGAAAGTATTCTTCAAAATCTTGATCCTTATCTTCAATTTAGAGGATTACTTGCTCGTGCTCAGGTACTTCTCAAACAAGGCGTAGAAGTGAATGGGCTAGAAACCCTAACAAAAGCTATTGCTATTTTCCCCGATGGTTTTGTTAGTATGGAAGCACAAATGATAGAACAACAGTATGTGGATTAGGGGGAATACAATGAAAAAACTATTTATTATTTTACTATTTTTAGTATCAATGAATTCTTCATTATTTTCTCAAGATTTTAATGTAAATCCCCATAGATACTATCAATCTTCTTTTTATTATGGACCTCCCTTTTTCTATGAAGGAGGATACGGTTACCAGAAAAGAAATTTTCAATTAGTACTCCCTTATATAGGAGCGATGATGAATCCTATGTCTGGTATTGATATATATGGAGGATTTAAGTTATTATATAAAACTTTCAAATTTGAAGCTAAGGTAAAACATGAAGTATTTCATTTTGGAGATTCTTTTGGAGCTAGTTACGCTGATAGTACTTCAACAGTAGGAGTTTTTGTGTTAGGGTATGCCTTTGATGCTATCTATATCAGCTCTACTACGATAGTGGGAAGTTCCCCCTTTACCAATGTTATCAATCAACAAAAGAGTCTAGAAAAAGGATTAGTGATCAAACAAAATCTACAAGTAAGAGGATCTGTTTATAATAATTCTATTACTCAGATAAGTTCAGAAAACTTTCTAAAGTTTATGTTTATTCCTCATAAAAATGTGGCTACATTTTCTATAGAAACTTATCTTCCTATGATTTTTAGACAAGGATATGGTTGGTTTGAAATAGGTATTATGCCTAGTATAGAATATAAAGATTACATTACTAGAGGCGATAGAGATTTTTCTTTTGAAACGAGCCCAAAAGCTTATGATACGAAAATGGCTTTGGGTAATAGTTCCTCAATTCCTAATTATCAATTTTCAGCCGCATTGGATATAGATCTGCGTTTTTATCTCAAATTCCTTCAAAATATTTCTGCTGGTTTATCTCGTCTATATATTAATTTTAATGTTGTTACAGGCTATGGAAAAGAATTTGATCAATCACTAAATCAAGGGGAATTTTATTATCTCTATGGAGGCGGTATCGGTTATAATATCTTTGATGGTGCTGCTATGTCCCTTAATGTACACGCAGATAACAATGGGGAATTGTTCTTGAGCTTTATCAGTTCTATTTTAATCAGCCCTTAATATAAAATAAAAACCTCTCGACTCTCCAGCTAGAGGAACTTATATAATAAGCTAACAAACTATAAATTTATTATATGAAAATCATAAAATCAAGGAGTATATTATGAAATATACGATACTAATGATAAGTCTTTTTATAAGCACTTTGTCCTATGGACAAAAACAAGAACTACATAATATCGATAAGGTATATTATTCTAATACTAACGACTATGCTAGTTATGAGGAATTTTTATCAACTTTGTCTAATGTTATTAAAACAGCAGAAAATAATGTTAGCACTCAAGAAGAAAAATATGTAATCGAAGCTATGAGTTTGTTTTTATTGGATAATCTTTTAAGCTCAAAAAAAGATAAAAAGAAAAATGTAAAACTTTTTAAAGCTCTTTATACAAAAATGAATGATTACGCCAATGAGATAGGAAGAGACAAATTATCTGCAGAATATCTTACAATATTAGCTGTGATTGTTCCTCGTTTTATGGCTAAAGAACCTGTTATCACCTTAATGAAGTTAAACAAGCAAGGCGACAAAGACTATGAATTGGCTCTGAAAAAAGATAACAAATATTTCTTTGCTTATATCTCTTTTGGTCAACGCTATATGTTCGCTCCAAAAATTGGAGGAGGTAGTCTCAGTAAGGCTCTCAAATACTATAATGATGCAGAAAAAGTGGCTGTTTATCCTTATGAAAAATATCAAGTCTATGCTTGGCGTTCTCAAGTATACTTCAAAGAAAAGAACTTTGAAAAAAGTGAAGAAGAACTCAAAAAAGCAGAAGATATTTTGCCTGCTGGGGGACTACATAATATGCTAAAAGAGTTGAACAAAAAAGGTAAAACAATGAGTTAAATAGTTAATATATATTGAATAAAAAAGGAGAATATATGTTACTAGTAGAAAATATTACAAAGATCTATCCTAAAGGTCAGATCAAAGCAAATAATGATATTTCTTTTTCTTTAGAGACTGGGCAAATGGTTTGGATTTCAGGTGCTACAGGATCAGGAAAAACAACTTTGTTAAATGTCTTGGCAGCTATTGATGATGCTAATTCTGGCAATGTGATCTGGGATGACAAAAATATTACAATGATGAATAATACAGAAAAAGCAGATTTTCGTTTGCATAAAATGGGATTAGTTTTTCAAGCTCTTGAACTTATTAAAGCTCAAGATGCTTTTAATAATGTAGCTTTGCCTCTTCGTTTTGCACAAGTACCAGAAGCTCAAGTAAAAATAGCAGTTGAAGAGATTTTTAATTATTTGGAGATAGAGTTTTTAATAAAAAAATTCCCTCAAGAGATGTCTGGAGGACAGCAACAGCGTGTAGCTCTGGCTAGGTCTTTAGTTCATAAACCACATTTTATTCTAGGGGACGAAATCTCCTCTGCTTTGGATAGTCATACGGCTCATTTTATCTACGAGAAAATTCGGAAATATGTTAAAGATACCTCTTCTTTAGCTCTACTTATTTCGCACGATCCTACTATAGGAGATTATGTGGATAAACGTTTTAATATGATAGATGGGATTTTGGAGGAAGTAAAATGAAAATAAGAGAATGGCTTTTAGCCTGGGATAACTTACGATTCAACAAATCCCAAACCATAATGTCTATATTTATCATAGCATTAGCAATAGTTTCTATACTACTATTTAGAGGTTATGTTAACTTTGCTAGTGAGGGAATGAGAATGGGTTATGTCTCCCAAACAGGTGCATTACAAATTGCTCATAAAGATTTTTGGGCTATAGATTCAGAAATAAAACCCAATTTAAAAACAGATGATTATACTTTGTTAGCGAATGTGCTTGATAATACTTATGGTATTGATAACTATCAACAAATCATTGGCATAACAGGAATGATAGGAACAGCACAACGAAGTAGATTTTTTGCAGGTGATGCTTTTGAAGAAATTTCTGATTCTACTTATCAAATGATAGATCTTGGAAGTGATGATTCTGAATTAAACGAAAATGGTATTGTAATTGGGGTAGGATTAGCAGATTATCTCAACGTTAATATCAATGATTATGTTTCTATTCTTGGACATGGGAATCAAGGAATTGCTTTTTCTTCTTTACCTATTGCTGGTACTATCGATATAGGATATAGAGATGCTAATATGATGTTTTCTTTTATGACTTTACAAACTGCTAGGAATTTTTATGGAATGACAGATGAGTTTGATCGTTTAAGAGTAGATATTGTTGATATAGAATCTTTAGAAGAAGTAAAAGATATTATCAATAATGAGTTGGAAGGAACTGACTTAGAAATAAGAGATTGGTTACAACTCAATCCTATGTATACAGATGTTAAAAATATGAATGAAGCAGCATCTTTTTGGTCTACTTTAATGCTGGCTATTTTTATTCTTGCTGCAATTTCTCAAATGCTACAAATGAACTATTATCAAAGAATGGGAGAGCTTGGTACCCTTAGAGCGATAGGACTAACTCCCAAAAATGTGTTTTTACTTCTTCTTAGAGAAACCACTTTAATGGCTACTCTGGGAGTAGTTTTTGGATTACTAATTACCTATACACTTTCTTTTGCAATGGATTTTTTTGGGGCAACATTTACCCCTCCTATGACAGATACTGCTTATCCTCTTCAGATGATTTTTTATCTTTCTGATATTATTTTTGTTTCTCTAAGTGTCATTGCTGTTGTCATTTGTTCAGGAATATATCCTGCCTATAAAGCCGTATCTAAGCCTGTTGTGGAGGTAATGAAACATGTATAAAATATTACTATTATTAATGATTTCCATGCTCAGTCATGGCATGCTCAATCATGGTCAATCATCAGAGATCAAAACAAATCCTATTTTAACAGAATTTGTACGACAGCATGAATTTTTTAAGAAAGATCCTAAAGCTACTTATGAACAAAAAAGTCTTTTTACTGCGATAGTAACAACTACAGATCCAACAAAAAAAAATATCTCTAATGATAGCACCTTAATTTTATCAAAGGATTCTGGCGCTGTTTATATAATACAAAACAAAAAACCGATGATTTTCCTAAAAAATCCTCTAGGTTCGTGGTTAGCTCAAGAAAATTCTCCTGTTCCTCTAAAAATATCAGGAGGCTATACGATGTTTGGGATTATGAATGTTGATGATGTTTTAGGAATTGATTATTATAATTTATATGATATTATAGAAACTAATGCTAAATCTGTTTCCTTACAAACTAAAGAAAATAATGTTACTTACCCTTATGTTACCATTACCAAAGAAGCTCAAAACAAATTTTTTGGAATCTTTATGGATAGAAATAAAGTGCCTATCAAATCTGGGGTTTTTGAATTAGGGACAATTAATAATATTTATACTCTAAAAAAAGCTACTTTTAAAGATCTTATTATGGATACGAATAGACAGAGTTCCTTTGAAGTTTTTTCTATTAAGAAATCAAAAATCCCTGCACAGACACTTTTTCCAGAAAGAGTGAAATTAATATTTAATGTTATAAAATAGATCTAAATAATAGGAATAATAATATGAAACAGATAATCTTATTTAGTTTATTCTTACTTATTACCTATCCTTTATCTGCAAATACAATAAAATTTGAAGGGGGGATGGAACACAAATTTAATATTTTGGATTTCTATCCTTCTACTTCTCCCTATATTCCAGACCAAGATCCTATTCTAGCCTATATGGGATTAGTTTACGGTGGTTTTTCTGCAACTATGTATACTGGATACAATCAATTTACATTAAGCTTACTCCCTAGCTTTACGATTACAAAACCCTTAGATAAGCCAGGCGAATATGAAGTCCATTTTATGTTTAGAGAAGCGTATTTTAGATTTGATGGCTTAGATGTTTCTCTAGTTGTAGGGAAACGACCTTTAGCATGGGGAGAAGGGCTTACTAAACAATACTCTTTTTTTGTGAATGAAAGTTTTGCAACAGAGGACAGTCGTTATTACAATGTAGAAGTAATCACTAGGTTGGGGGCTAATCTTTTATCGATGGGGCTAGCAGTTGATACAGAATCTATTGACTTATTAGAAAAACCTACATGGTATACTCCTTGGATTTATGTACAGTACGATCAAGAAATGTACACGATACTTTCTTCTCTTACCATGACATGGCATGAAGGTAGTACTTACGATGTAAAAGGGGCTTTGGATTTTCAATATTTTCTCCCAAAAGGATTTCAACTTTATAGTAGTTTAGCCTATTATATTCTAAAAGAAAGCTCCATAGGACAAGAAGATGAGATACGATTTTTAGCAGGTCTACAACACGAGTATATGCACGATAATAATATAATGCTTATCTCTTTTATGGAATATGCTTGGGAAGATCATAAAAATTTATTTGCGATGGGAATGATAGCTTCACTATATCAAGTTTCTTTACTCTTTGCTTTTAATTATGAAAAAGAGCTTGATCTTGAGGAATCTCCTTCGATTTTAACACGACTAACTTGGACAATGAGCACCAATTTTGAAATGTATTTTGAATATTCTCATTACTTCACTCAACAAGAAGATTTTTCTCCAAAAAACACTTATTTTTTGAGTATGTCTACAAGTTTTTAAGAGGGGGGGACTGTTAGTCGAATAATACGACCTACTCTACCTCAATTTATTATACTACAAATTTTCTCTTGGTAGCAACTTTTAGAGTTTCTTCAGAAATTGTAGCGTTAGGATTAGAAGAAGTAATTGTCATACTAGTACGAGGAACAGAGTATTGATTTAGAAATAAATAAATCACCATACCACCGAGAAGTACACCAACAACAAAACTACATAAGATCGTTTTTATCTTAGACTCTTTGAAGCATAACGCCGAATCGTCTGTTAATATCTTCTAAGAGAATATTTCCAGGACAAGATTTTTTATGTACTAATAAAGTTGTTACTTGATAAGTTTTGATTATTCTTAATAAGGGTATTTAGAGTTAGATTAGGTATTAAGAGAGAGAATAAGTACAATCTAACTCATAATATAATATTGGAAATGCATGTATTATAAGAGGTGTTTTACAGAGAATAAATAATCTATTAAGTTAATAATTATAACATGATTGTTATTAAAACGTAAATGAATATAGTGATAAAAATTTTAATATATTATAAAAGAGTTCCATATTTACAAATATGGCTGTGAGGAATACATAGAGGCGTTTTAAAGATAGGGTCATGGATAATAGTACTACTAATATTAAAAATATTCTGTATATGTTCTTCTGTAATAACTTCATCCGGAGTACCTTGAACATAGATATTTTTATCAGCAATAGCAATCAACATATCAGCATAACGTGCTGCTAAATTCAAATCATGAAGCACCATTACAATGGTGTTTTTTTTCTTTTGATTGAGTAAAAACAATAAATCTAATACTTCTATTTGGTGAGCAATATCAAGATAAGTAGTAGGCTCATCAAGTAGAATAAGATCTGTTTCTTGTGCTAAAATCATAGCAATCCAAGCTCTTTGTCTTTGTCCTCCAGAAAGTTGGTCAATACGTCTATGTTTTAATTCTGTTAAACCAGAACTTTTTAAAGCTTGATCAACTATCTTTTCATCTGCTACAGTCCATTGCTGAAAAAGAGACTGATGAGGATATCTACCTTGTTTAACTAATTGAAAAATAGTCATTCCTTCAGGAATAGATTGGGATTGGGGTAAAACAGACATCTTTTTGGCAAGTTCTTTGGTACATGTTTGTACAATATCTTTACCGTCTATAATGATATTTCCTTCACTAGGTTTTAATAAACGTGCAATAGTTCGTAAAATAGTTGATTTACCACAGCCATTACTACCAATTAAAATAGTGATTTTTCCTTTTATAATAGAAAGGTCAAGATTTTTAATAATTTCTGTTTTACCATAGGCAATGGAGAGTTGATTTGTTAAAATAATAGACATTAGGAACTCCTTGTGTTATAAGTAAATAAAATATATAAAAAATAGGGTCCTCCTATCAATGTGGTAAACACACCGAGAGGATATTCATAAGGAATATTAATTGTCCTAGCAATAATATCAGCACTAAGCGTGAGTATTGCTCCTATAATAAAAGCTAATAATACTAGACAATAATAATTATTGGGAATGATTTTTTTAGCACAATGAGGAGCAATTAATCCTACAAAGCTTACAGGGCCAAGATAAGATACACTCAAAGAACTTAATAACACAGCTATAATTAGAAGTGTTTTTTTATCTTTATCTAGATTCCCACCCAGATTAACAACTAAATCATCTGATATACTATGTATAGATAAAAGTCTTGCTAGTAGCGGTAATATTAGCAATAATAAAATTACTCCTAAACTCATAACTGAGATATTCAGTAAAGACAATCCATAAGTACTACCAACAGACCAAGTATATAACCCATCTCCTGCAAACTCATTAGAAAAAAGCATTAGTCCAGTAATAATAGCACCTAAAATCGTATTCAAGGCTATTCCTGTCAAGATAATCTGAAAAGAATTTAGACTATTCTTGAGAAAAAATAGTATTAAATAAAGAGTGAGTAAACTCCCCGAAAAAGTAAAAATAGGTAAAGTGTAGTATGGGAAAAAACGAGACAAATACAAAATATAAACAAAAGCACCCAAAGTACCACCAGCACTAATTCCTATAATATCAGGAGAAGCTAGAGGATTTTTGATAATTGCTTGAATAATAACACCAGAAACTGCCAATAAACCTCCCCCAATAATAGCGCCTAAAATACGAGGAAGCCGTAGTTCTGTAATAATAAAATAATAAGGTGATGAAGGACTAAATATAAGAGTTATATCATCAAAAGGAATAGCTTGTGCCCCTGATGTGATAGCTATAAATATTAATAAACTGAGTAACAACAAACTAAGTAAAAAATAATAGATATATTTTTTCTCTATAATAATAGATAGATAGGAATTTCTTATAACAATCATGCTAGATTCTTTTTTTGTGTGAGATATAATAAAAATGGTGCTCCTATAATAGCCATTGTAAGTCCTATGGGAAGATCAATATTTAATGATAGTGCTCTTGTTAAGACATCTGCTAAGACTAAAAAGATAGCTCCAAAAATCATAGAAAATGGAATAATAAAACGATAATTTGACCCTATAATATATTTAGTAATATGAGGAACAACTAATCCAATAAATCCAATAGCCCCAGATAAAGATACGGCTATACCTGCAAAGATAATGATAAGAACAGTAAAAACTATTTTCCATAGTATAAGATTTTGACCTAATGAAGTAGCAACATCATTTCCTAAAATCAAGGTGTTAATTTGAGGAGACATCAAGAGACTTAAAATCACAGCAATGCCGAGAGTTGAGATAGCTACTATTGGGATAGTATTTTTATCTACCAATGTTCCTGTAATCCAAGCGAGTACTTCTTGAGGATTTCCCCCATTACTTATAATACCAATAATTGTCATTGATGAAATTAGAGAAGTAATAACCACACCTATTAGTGTTACTTTGATAGGATCATTATCACAATAATAACTAGATACGGCAATACAAATAGCAGTGAAGGTACTGCCTAATAAAGAAGCTAATATGATAACATTAATACTAACAGCAGGTAAAAATAATAAACAAAGTACTATACCCAAGCTTGCACCAGCATTAATACCAAAGATACAAGGAGATGCCATACTGTTATTAGTCAGTGCTTGTACTAAGACTCCTGAAACACCCAAACTTGCTCCAATGATTAAAGCTAATAAAGTACGAGGAATTCGTAATTGATAAATAATTTGTTGATCTGTATTGGTGAGATCTAGATTGAAGATTACATCTTTGAGAGTAAGTAAGGAATAGCTTTGATGTCCATATAAAACACTTAATATAATACTAATAATAAGAATTATCATAGAAACAATAAAAATTGGTATATACTTATTATTCATAGTGATTTAAAGCCTCTTTTCTGTAAAAAATATCTTTTCAATTTCGTTTAGTATTTCGTATGCGGCAAGGATACCATAAGATTTATTCCAAGTATTATTATCAACTTCATAAATATTTATACCTTTATGATCTAAACTAGTAAACAAAGTATTCGTAATGTAATTTGTAGTATTTTGATAAGCAGAGGAAGAATTATCTGTAGAAAACACAAAATAAAAAGCTTGTTCTGCATTCATGTTGGGGATTAACTCTTGACTGATCTCATAACTAAATTGCTCAGTATCGTGATTTTGAGGTCTCTTAAATCCTAACTCTTTAACAATAGATGATGCAAATCCTAAATTCCCATAATATCTTGCTCCTTTAGGAGTAAAACGATATAAGGCTGTTGTTTTATCTAGGAGTCCCGCTTGTTTGAGTTTTTGTTGAAGAATGTGTTTTTTGGATTCCCAATCTTTCATGATATTAGTAGCTTTTTCTAATTGATTTACTACTTCTGCTACAGTAAAGAAATTCTTTTTCCATTCTCCATAAAAATTTTCTTTATAGACTGTAGGTGCTATTTTGGATAGAATAGGATAAATATTTTCTTGTCTTGCTTTGATACCAATAATAACATCTGGTTGTAATACAGCAAGTTGTTCAAGATTGATTTGTCTTTCTTCGCCTATAATCTGTACATTACTCATATAGGATGTAATATGAGGATACCAAGATTTATCAGCAGTATAGGAAGATACAGCAGCTTGTGGTACTATCCCTAAAGCTAATAAAGCTTCTGTAGCCTCTCCTGTTAAGGCTACTACTTTTGTTGGTGAAGTGGGTACATATGTTTCTCCCATAATATGGGAGATTTTTTTAGTATCTGAGGTATTTATATTTTGCAAAATCTCTTGAGGATTGCCACAAGAAGTTATAAAAATAATAAATATAAAAATTATATAGTACATTATATGTCCTTAATTTGATTGTATTAAAATATTTTAACACAGCCAGAATAGCCATTTCAACTTTTTTTATAAAAAAAGTTGAAATGGCTATTCTCAATATTCTATACTTGAAAAATAGAAAATATTTCGGGGGTAGAAATCATGAATATTATTTTAGAAATAATAAAGATTATAAATTTAGCAGGGGTTATTGGTTGGATATTACTGTTTTTATACCTTTTTATAGGAACAATCTGTATAGAAAGAATGTACTATTTCTACTATACAAGATCAGAGTTTAACAAATTATATACTGCTCTATCTCAGACTTCAGAAATTTCTGAAGAGCTAATCACTCCTTATTGTTTTTCTCAAAATATTAAAATCATACAGAGTTTTCAAAAAAATAATTCTTTGAGTAATAAAATTCTTAATGAGAGATTAGAGAGAGAAGTATTTGAATCGATTGAAGAAATGGAAAGTCATATTTGGTTATTATATCAGATTGCTTATGTATCCCCATTACTTGGACTATTAGGAACAGTGTTAGGGCTGATTTCCTCTTTTCAAATCATGGCTACTTTAGGAGAGAGTGCAGATGTTGCCGCCTTTGCTAGTGGTATTTGGGAAGCTATGATTACAACAGCTTTTGGTTTGATAGTAGCAATTCCTTCTGTTTTGCTTTATAAAACATTTGATAAAATCGTAGAAAAGCGAAGTAATCAAATGACTAAGCTTGTATCCTTATTGAATGAGTATCATCAAAACAATCAAGAGATCCAAATCGTTGCTAAACAAGAGAATATATCTTATGAAAACATTTAGATCTAAATCAGAAAATCCAGAATTAAATATCACTGCCTTGATAGATATTATTTTTATCTTACTAATCTTTTTTATGGTGAGTTCGTCATTTTTAAAGCCTACTATTAGTGTGAAACTTCCTGTCGCTGCCAGTAAGGACAAAATAGAACAGAAAAAATTAAGTGTATATATTTCTGAGAATCTTGAGCTTTACTTAGAAAAAGATATTCTCCCTATTAATGAAATTCAAGATCGTTTAGCAGAAGAGATTCTTACAACTCCAGATCTTACTATTATGTTATATAGTGATAAAAATGTTATGTTTGAGCATGTGGTTAAAGTACTAGATGCTCTAAAATTATCAGGTGTAAAAAATGTTGCAATCAGTCACAACACAATCTAAAAAACTAACTTTACCAAAAGCTTTTGGGATTGTTTGTTTGGTGCATATAGGGTTGTTCCTTAGTGCATTTCCATATTGGAAAAATTATATAAAAAATGATAGTGCGTCTAGTTTACCATCTTCTCAAAAAACGATAACCAGTACGATGCTATTAGAAATACCTTTAAAAAAATATCCTGTAAAAATTTTGGATGATGATATTATTGAATTAATAAAAGATCTAATAAAACCTCAAAAACTTAAACAAAAACAACAAGAAAAAAACAAACAGAATACTGCTCAGAGTGTAGATGTATTAGGGGAGAGTCAAAAAAAGACTTATGTAGGTATGGTAATGGCACAACTATCAAAACATAAGCAATATCCAGCTGTAGAAAGGCGTAGAGAAAGAGAGGGTGTTGTAATCGTATACTTTAAAGTTAATCCTGATGGTTCAGTGAGTGATTTAGGACTTAGAAAGCCTAGTCCTATAGAGTCTTTTAATCAAGAAGCATTGAATACAGTACGAAAAGCAGCTCCTTTTCCTATCGTAGAAGCTAATAAGAATGGGTTGAGATTAGCTATTTCTATTGATTTTAAAATAGATGAAAATATATAAATATAGGGGAATATAAGTTTTATGAAAGTATTACTAGTTTTAATGAGTTTAATATATATAAATATATTTGCACAGAACGATACTGTGATTACAGATGATATTGTAGAAGTTTCTACAGAGGAAATAGAGGCAGAAATGCAAGTGGTAGCTACAAAAGCCCCAAAAAAAATATCAGATATAGCGGCTGATGTTACGATTATAGGAAAAGAAGATCTCAAAAATACAGGAGCTACATCTATCGCTGAAGTACTACGTACTAAAGGTATCGTTGCTATGGATTCAGCGTCTAGTGAAAAAGGTGCTGCCTTATATATTAGGGGCTTAGATGTTAGTTATACTCTTGTTATCGTCGATGGACAGAGAGTTAAAGACGGCACACTTACACTAAGTAAATTAAAAATTGAATCTATAGAAAGAATTGAAATAGTAAAAGGTCCTAGCTCTTATTTATGGGGATCTGATGCAATGGCTGGGGTAATTTATATACAAACGAAACAAGGCAGTAAAAAAGATGGACTTCAAGGTAGTTTTGGAACTACTTATGCAAATAATTTTAATGCTGATCCCGACAATCATTTAGTAAGACCTCATATCGATTTATCTTATGGTACTAATGGGATGTCCTTTTTTACAGGAGGATCATTTGATTGGGGATATGATTGGATGTCTGCTTATAATATGAAAAATAATATAGCTGTTGCTAATGAAAGAAAAGATCATGGTGATTACTCTATCTATGGTGGTGCAGATATTGATTTTCTTGATATTCATAATATCAAATTTAAAGTATCTTACAAAGATAGTCTATCTCCATTTAATGATGAAATTAAAGATTATAATGGAATTTCTGAATATTATCATCCTGAGAAAGCTGTATATGCTAATATTGGCTATAAAGTATTTCCTACAGATAAACTTGATGTATCATTAAATACAGGGATTACTTACGAAGAAAACAATAGAATTTTTAGCTATGATGCAGGTGATTTTGATAAAGAAGGTTTTATAGCTAATAATACAGAATTAGTTACAGTGTATACTTTTAATGATAGTTTTACGATGAAAAGTGGCTACTCTTTAGAATACTATCGCCGTTCTCAAATGGAAGAACAAGCAGTGGATAATCTACATTACAATTCTTTGAACAATGCACTATTTTTAGGTGGGGATTACACTTATAGAGGTGTAGTAGATATAGATATTACTTTGGGTGGTCGTTATCAATATAATCATCGCTATTCTTCATTAGGGGCAGGTTTGGGAGATGTTACTTCAAAAGCAGATGATGCCCATTCTTTTTCTCCAGAGTTTGGTATCGTTATTAAGCCTCATAATACTGTAGCTATAAAAGCTCATGTAGGACATAGCTTTAAAACTCCTGATTTAGAAAGATCTTTTAGAAAAGATAGAGCTACTAGTTCTGGAGATGCAATAGGTGGGAATCCTAGTTTAATGCATGAAGAAGCTTGGGGTTATAGTGGTACTATAGAATATAATCCTATCCCAGAAATTTTTCTTAGTACAGGTATTTATAGAACTGATATTTGGGATTTAATACAATGGCAATATACAGGTGAAAATTTCACGGATAAAGATGGAACTGTATACCCTATGAGAAGACCCAAAAATTTAGGTAGAGCATATACTTGGGGTGTGAATGCATCTATTGCTACTGCTGTTAAGGTCCCTTATGTGGGTGTTTTGAGTGGTGGTCTGACAGTAGAATATATGGTGGCTAAAGAACTACGTACAGAGGAAACTGGTACGTATGTTGATGAAAATGGTAATAATATTACTAATCCCCTTTTAGAAGATAGACCACCAATAGTATTAACAGGATCTATTGGTTGGGCAAAACCAGAATGGGGTACAAGTATTTTATTCTCAGGCTATTACTTCCATAGTATGTATAATTATACAAGTAAAAACAATGTTAATCACCTTAGACGGACAGGAAATCAAACAACTTTCGATCTAAAACTTACTCAAAAAATATTATCTGATACAAATGAAAAAAAATACCCTCTTCAAGGTACTGTTTTCTTTGAAATGAAAAATTTATTAAATGTACAATTTGATAAAGATTTTGATGGCGATACAGACCAAGAAGAAAGACGTTTTATACTTGGTTTTAATATAGATTTTTAATAATATTCATTAAATATTATCTTTTACAACATTTTTATGGAAAAGATTTCTAATCTATATTAGTACTAAAAATAGAAATATCCTCTAAATTTTTATCTGTAAAACGATCACCCCACCTATTTTTTAGGTGGGGTGATCGTTTTACAAATATCATTAATATTTTTCCTTTTTTATTTAAAAAAGAGGTACTTCTTTATAATAAAAAAACCTCCCAAACTCTCTGTTAGAGAAGAATGAGAGGTTTACCTCAATTTTACAGGTTTTATTTAGATAAACAAATGTCACTATCAAGCCTAAAACTTACATCACTAGTTATAGTAAAATACCTGATTTAATTTTGATTATATAGTAAGTAGATTTTAACAAGATATTAATTCATTTCTTGTTTTCTAGTTTTGTCTATTAATTGTTGATGATATACAACTTTTTCATCTAACATGTTAAGCCATGGTTCTATTTCTGATCCATATTCAGCGACTAAAAAACTACGAACATCTTTTGTAGCATCTCTAAACATTGTTAACTCTTCTTCAGATGGTGTATAGATTGTACCACCTTTTCTACGAAATTCTTCAAAAGCAGATACTTGAGCTAATTTAGGATAAGCGTTTAACCAAACTCTCATATCTTCAAAAGAATCTACTACTATTTTGCGAAGATCTTTTGGCATAGAATCTAATTTATCAGTATTGATAAACCAAAATGCTGCTAGATAAGAATGATTGTCTAAGACATAATATTTTAAACTTTCATGTAGTTTTGCATTAACAATATCAACAATACTTAAATTAGCTCCATCAACAACTCCTGTTGAAAGTGAAGTATATACTTCTGCATAAGGCATAGCTGTAGGAGATCCACCTAAGGCTGTTACTAAGTTTTGTTGAACTTTTGCAGGAACAGTACGGATTTTTAATCCTTTAATATCATTGGGGGTTGTTACTTGTTTTTTAGTAGTAGCAAAATTTCTCCAGCCACCACTGGATGCAATCATCATTAATTTAAGTTTAGGTTGAATTTTTAAAATGTCTTGACGCATTTCGTTAATAAATGCATCATCTCCATAAATTGCTTCTGCCATACGATCATCTGGAAAAATATAAGGTAAATCAAAAATAGATGCTGGAGCCCAAAATGTTGATAAATCTCCAGTTACTTTAAAAAAATCTAAAGTTCCATTGATTAAACCTGTTACACCTTCTTTTCCACTAGCTGCTAATTGTCCATTAGGGTAAATTTTTACACCAATACGACCATTTGATTTGTTTTCAACAGCAGCTTTAAATACTAAAGATGCTAAATGATTGTATCCATCTATGTTGTGATCATGAGATGTTGTCAAGATAAACTCTGCATTTTTAGGCACTTCTAAATATCCAAGACTATTGGATGTTGAAACGGCGCTTTTATTTTTATTTACTGTTGTACCACAAGATATCAATATAAATAAACAAATAATACTTATTTTTTTCATTGTATTCTCCTAAAGAATATTAGATCTACTTAGTGCTTGTATCTGTTCCATCCCAAGCATTAGTGAAAATGTTGAGTCCTTTGTCAGTAAAAGGATGTAACATAGATTCTTCATAAACTGCTAGTCCACAAGTAACAGCATCTGCTCCACTACGGAAAGCATGAGCAATTTGTGCTCCACTACGTAATGCTGCTACTAAAACTTGTGTTTGTGAACCACTATTTGCATAAGTTTCGACGATACCTTCAATATAGTCTCTTGTATCTTCTCCATTAGCTTCTTTCCATCCAACAAAAGGGGATACAAATAAAGATCCAGCATGTGCTGCATAAAGAGATTGAGCAACAGAAAATACTAGTGTTAAATTAGTACGAATATCCATTTCTTCTAATTTGTGTGCTGCCTCAATTCCTGCATAAGTACAAGGGAGTTTGATGACAAATAATTTTGACATATCAGCAAGGGATTTTCCCATATCTATCATATCTTGAGCTTTATTAAAGTGAGGATTTACTTCAACAGAAATAGGAAAATCTTCCCATGATTTAAATCCTTGTTTTTCTGCCCAAGTATAAATCTCCTTAATTACGGAATAAAAAGGCTTTCCACTTAATTCGATATGTCTAGGATTTGTTGTAATCCCGTCTATTCTGAATAACTCATACGCTTTTTGGATTTCATCCATTTTAGCACTATCTAAGAAAAATTTCATTTTTCCCTCCATATATTATATATTTTACCTATTTCTAATAGTTCATAAATTTTTTAATTTTTATTTATACCAAAGGTGTCGTCACAGTAACGCCATTGTACGTTAAGGTAGGGTATCCCCCTGTTATGGTTAACATCTTTATTTCGCCTTGAGTAACGAGTACCGTTTCTTCTGATTTGGATCCAATTAAGGTTGGATTCCATGCAATAAGTTGATTTTCTAGCAATGTTTCATTGAGATTAGGACGCAAGATCCACTCCCTTGATTCAAATCCAATAGCTCCACCTTGATGGTGATTCAAATACTCCTGTTCAAAATTATGGTTTTTATATGAGTGAAGCATATTGTTCCACAAATCTTTACTATGAGTACCTAGTTTAGAGGCTGCTATCATATCAGCATTGATCTTAGCAACAGCTTGATTTTGTAGTTTCTCTTGAGCTGTTTCTGCTCGGAAATATCGGATACGACTAGCTGCTATCATTACACCTTTATATAGAGAGCAAATAACTACCATTACTTTATCTTTAACAAACTTATTAGTTGCTAAGGGATGTCTATAATTATTAAGATTTTCATCTCCAGCAACTAATAACACAGGTAATGCTATTCCTTCTTTTTCAAAAAGATATCGTACCTCAGCTTGAATTTGGATTTCAGACATGCCTGATTTTAAATTTTTTAAGCAATTTTCTAGAAATTCAGCCGAACGTTTAGATAGAAGGGTAGCTATTTCAACTTGTGTTGGATTAAGCTGATAACGGAGTTTTTTTATACTTCCAAAATCTTCTATAGCACCAGCAAGATTAAAATCACTAACAACTTTTTTGTCTGTTATAAGTTTTTGTAGGTTAGGACCAGGACCCTCTACCCATGAAAAACTTTTTACAGGGAATTTTTCTTCAAATATTTCATAAGAAATACGTTTTTGTTCATTGTTACTACAATACGCAAAAGCATCATCTTTTGTGACCCAAATAAAGCCTAAGCCTATATCTGTATAAAAATTCATAGAGCTTTCACCACCAGAAAACCACGCAAAAGAACTTCGACGTCCTAATAACATTCCATCTAAATCATTTTTAGCTAAATATTTTCTGATTTTTTCACATGCAAATTCTACTAACATAGGTACTCCTACAAATCTTTTAATGATTTGAATTTTTCTAAAAATAGGGAAGATTTTTTGATGAATACAGGTATTTTACCCAAAGGTGCATCTACTGTTACTGTTTGACCGCCTGTGTATTCTTTCCCAGACCATAAATGAATCCATGTATCTTTAGGAAGATAAACATCCCACTCTTTTATGTTTTCTTGCCACACAGGAGCTACCAAAATATCAGCACCTAATAAGTACTCATAATCTTGTGTATATGCTTGCTTATCTTGTGGATACTCAAAAAATAAAGGTCTCATCAAAGGATATCCTTTTTCAGCAGCTTCTTTAATATAAAAATCTTTATATTTGCTTAATGCTTTAAAAACACGAACCATTCTTCCTAAGAAAGTCATCTGATAAGAGCTTTCATAAAGTTGAATATTTTCTATAGGTCTATTGGTTTCATGAGATCTCATCATACTGGTAAAAGCACAGAATTCTGTCCAACGAAGGTTTAATTCTACCGTACGTACATTTCCAAATAATGAGGTATATCCACCCAAATCACTATGATGAAAGGCGAATCCACTCACTCCTGAAGAAAGGGCTGCTGGTATAACACTTGCTAGTCCATCATCTTTAGAAAAATCAACAGATTGATCTCCAGCCCATAAAATAGGGCAATATTTTTGAGTAAAGGATCCTGCTGCTCTCATAAAAATACAGGCATCACCTCTTTTATTTCGTGAACGAAGTGCTATATCATTGACTTCAGCCCATAAGGTTGGCCATTCATTATGTAATTTCATAGCATCACCATTTGCAAGCACACAATCTGTTGGTAGATATTCACCAAAATCTGCCATCCAACCTTCAAGTCCTATATCCAACATTTCTTGTCCAAGAATTCTTTCTGCAAACCATTCTTGAACTTCTTTAATAGTAAAATCTGGAATACCACAGTAGAATTCACCAAAGTCTACTTCGTAAACTTCGCCATCTTTATTTTTGGCTAGATAGCCTAGTTTTTTAGCTTCTGCAAATAAAGGACCATCTATAGCTAAATAACAATTAGAATATCCTAAAAATTTGATTCCTTGTTTCTGTAAGCCTGTAACTCTGTTTTTGAAGTCAGGATAACGTTTTGAATCATGTTGCCAATCCCACATAAGCCGTTGACCAAAACTAGTCATACGAATACCTTCCCAGTCTTGTACCCATACAGAATTAACATCAACACCATGTTCTTGTAAATCTTTTATTTTACTATCTATCTTATCCCATCCACCTTGAATACCAAGCATAAATCCTTCGTTGAGCCATTTTGGTAAGGTTTCTTGTCTGCCAATAAAACTGGTAAATTGTTCTATTAATGAGTAGTAAGTATCTCCCGCCCAAAATAAAATTCTCTTAGGAACTTCCCAAATATGAACTTCATTAAAATTAGGATCTCTAAAATCAAATTCCGCATAAGAAAAGGAATCTGCGAATAAGTAATATTTTTGATTAGACATATAAGAAGCTTGAGGATAGTTTGTAGTCCAATAATCACCACCAGACATTCCTGTTGAATCTGATTGCCAGGTAATATAAGTATCTTTATTACGACCTACACCAGGCTCGGAGCTCCAAATAGGAAACAATTTTCCTCGAAGATTGAAATGACTCATCTGTTCTCCAAGACCATATAGATGTTCTTGTTTTGTTGCAGATATTCTTGCCCAAAAACGAGAATATTGACGAGGTGTTGAAAAATTCCAACTAATAGCCGTACCTTCTCTACCAAAACTCAAGAGTAATTCATCATCTCCATAATAAAATCTAAAATCATCACCTTTTTGCTCTACATGGCGAAGGGGGGTTTTTTCATCAGTTCTATCTGTAATTTTAAAATTACCTCTATACATTTTAACTTCTTCTGTTCCTTCTCCAACAAAAAAAGTAGGATTTTCTGGGCTATGATCTAAAACTAATATACTTCCTATCCAGATTTTAAGATTGTTATTGTTTAATTCTGATTTTAACATATTTCACATCCTATATTAACGGTCAGCAATAATAACGGACCATTTATTAATTTTGGCAAATAATTTAAATGTTTTTGTTTGATCTCCATAAACTAGAGAAATATGATGAGCTAAACCATTCATAATAAGAGTGTCAAATACTTTGTCTGCTCCATTCTCAAATTTAGCTTTTAAGAAAGTTCCTTTGAGTAATTTTTCCATAGGAAGGACTGTTCCTTTTTCCATAAAGATACGAGTTTCACCAAGAGAGGTGTCAATTCTAAAAGAACTAAAATCACCAGTTTTATGAACAAATCCTGCAGTCACACCTCTTCCTCCAGCAAAGAAGGTATCTAATGACTTAGGGCTTTTACCATCGGATAAGGTGTAAGGAGCATCTCCACCATGCCATAATAATGCTGTATTATCATCGAAAATTTGTGAAAAATCGGCACAAAAAGGGTCTTCAGCCCCAGCAATTTTATTAAGATACATTGTTAAGGCAATTTGTGTATCCCCTTCAGGAGCCATGATATATCCTTTAGTTTGAAGTAAGGACATTACCGCACATGGACTTACGCCATAAGCTGGTCCAAATTCTGGCCAATTACGAACAGTAACCACTTTAAGATTATTAGTATCCATAAATTTTTTAGCACTAGCTGCTAATTTTGAGATAAGATACATTTGATCTTCAGACATTTCTGAAATATCTTCAAATATTGTTGTAAACTCTTTTTTAAACTCAGCTATTTCTGAGTCAGAGACTTCTTGTCCGTAGAAACTTTCTAAAGTATAATGTTCTAACATAACTCCAGAAGATTGCAAAAATGGAAGCTCATCAATAGCAAGATCATAAAATCCTTGAGCTCTAGCACCAACCATACCTATTGTCAAGCCTTTCATAGCTCTACACATGCGAATGGCATCAATCCAATGGGGATCAACGGTATCACTAATACTGTAAGAGAAATTTTTAATGCCCATTTTAGCAAGATTAGCTCCATCAAGGTGAAGTCCTACCATAGAATTATAACGAATTTTACCACCATTATAAGGTGCTTCTGGTAATGTCCATAGGTAGAGAGGTCTTTTAACTTTTTGTTCAATAATAAGTGCCAAGTGTCCTAGATGAAATGTTCCACTGCATAGGATCAAAGCATCGAGATTTTGTTCTGCAAAGTAATCTCCAGCCTTATGAGCATCTTCTGGTTCTATAACAGCTTCTGGATAAATAACAAATTCTACATTTTTATTTTTTTTGAGAAGTTCTAGTTTCTGATTGTATTCAGCCCAAGCAGATTCCCAATCAAAAGTTTTTCTTAAAAAACATACAACTCCAATTTTTGTAAATCCTTTCATTTTTTAACTCCTTATTCTGCTAGATCTTTTACAGCTTTGTAAGTTGCTGAGAAATCTTCTTTACCAAGATTCATTTTTAGAGAATGATCGTAAACTTTTTTTGTTACATTTATTCCTGATAATTTTAGTCCGTATTCTTTAGCAAGCTTTTCAACGATATAAACATCTTTGTGCATATTTTCAACAGAAAAAGCTGTTGCATAAGTATTATCAGCAATGTTTCTATATTTACCTGAAAGATAGAAATTTTGACCACCACCATAAGAAATTGCTTTATCAAAAGTTTCTGGATCTATTCCAGCTTTTTGAGCCAATAATATCATCTCATTTACACCATTTTGAATTTGAGAAACAAGATTGTTATGACAAGCTTTCATAACAAGACCTGCTCCATTAGTACCTAAATGAATAACATTGTTACCCATGCAAAGAAGAAGATCTTTGATTTTTTCAAAAGCTTCTTTATCTCCACCAGCATAGATACCTAAAGTCCCTTCAATGGCAGCAGCTTTGGATTTAACAAGAGGACAATCTAAGAATACTGCTCCAGTACTAGCTATTTCTTTAGAAACTTCTACAGAAACAGAAGGATCGATAGTACTCATATCTATCCAAACTTTTCCTTTAGTAAAGGATGATTTGATCTCTTTACAAAGTTCTTGGACATGCTCACTTTTAGGAATAATAGAAAAAATTACATCAGATTTTTCTACCACTTCCGTTGCTGATTTTGCTACACTAGCGCCTTCTTTTTTTAATACGTCCATTTGTAGAGCATTACGATCAAATACTAAAATAGTATCATTTTGTCTTTTTTTAAGTAAATTTTTAGACATGGGCTCACCCATGATTCCTAATCCTATAAATCCAATAGTCATATTTTCCTCCTACAGAACATTAAATTAATTGATTCACAATTGTCATAATACCACCCATGAGTAGTATTATATTTAAAATATAATCGAATACACGTTTTGATATTTTAGATGCCAATACATTACCATACCATACAGCTATAATTAAAAAAGGAAGATTCCATAATATCAATGTATTGACTTCTGATGTAAATTGATTGGTCATTAAACTCTGAGTAATTGTTATACTATTTAGTACTAACCATAGCACAGAAAGACTAGCTCTAAACTTATTTTTATCTGTTAGAACCATGCTAGCATAAATAACAATTAATGGTCCTCCAGAAACAAAAGCTCCTTGTAATATGCCTCCAATAAAAACTAAGATAAGTAAAACAATATTAGGAATTGTATTAAACTGAATCCCTTTTAAGCGAGCAAGTCCCATAAAACTTGCAAATAACATTACCACTCCTAAAGTAATTAACAATATACCTTGTGGAAGGTAAGTATAGAGATAAAATCCTAAGGGTAGTCCAATTCCTGAAAGAATCAAAATAATTTTTAAGATATCCCAACGGATATATTTCCTTACGCATACTACTATAAATAAAGGTTGTAATGTACCCATGATAAGGAGTAGAGGCTTTGCAGCTTCTATACCAATTACAGGGATCAAAAAAGGCATTGCTAAAATCGTACATCCAAATCCTGTTAAAGCACTTAAAAAATGTGTTGCAAATACAACTGTAATAATTAAACCCAGCATTATTAAAAACCTACCAAATGAGGAAGTAACAAGCATAAATCAGGGAAGAAGGTGATAATGAAAATTAATATTATCTCTAAAATGATAAATGGGATACACTCTTTAACAACTTCTTGAAGGGGAACTTTGGAAATTTCTGAAGATAAAAATAACACTAAACCCATAGGAGGAGTTATCAACCCTATAGTAACATTAATACTCATTACAATACCAAAATGTAAAGGATCTATACCCATAGCCACTAAAGGTGGTGCTAAAATTGGAGCAAAAATCAAAATAGCAGGACCTGCATCTAAGAACATTCCTATAATAAAAAGCATGATATTTACAAAGAAGAAAACAAGGTAAGGATTATCTCCAAAGGAAAACATTATTGAATTAACAACTTGTGAAATAGGAGATAAGGATACCACAATAGCAAAACCAGCAGCAACAGCAACCATCAATAAGATAGCAGATGATCCAACAGCTACATCTCTAAAGAGTGGATAGATTTTTGTAATAGAAATTGATTTGTAGATAAAGATAGAAACAATCAAAGCATACGCTACAGCTATTGCGGCAGCTTCAGTTGGGGTAAAAATACCACCATAGATACCACCTAAAATGATAACAGGAGTGAGTAATGCTAAAAAGGAATGCTTTGCTTGGGCAATACGTTCTTTTACTGTAGCTTTTGGTTGTTGAAAATTAAAGCCTTTTTTAATACATAAAAAATAGTTAAGAACCATTAAACAAACAGAGAATAAAAGTCCTGGAATAATAGCACCTATAAACATAGCTCCTACAGATACGTTCATTGTGAAAGCGTAAATCAACATAATTCCACTAGGTGGGATAATTGGTCCTAAAACAGTTGCAGCAGCGGTTACGGCAGCAGCATAAGGACGAGAAAAGCCTTTTCTAGCCATTTCTGGGATGAGCATGTTACCCACCGCAGATGTTGCAGCAACAGCAGAACCTGTTAGTGCTGAAAATAATGTTGCAGATAAAATAACCACATGTCCAAGAGATCCTTTGATATGCCCAACCATTACTTGAGAAAAATTAATAATTCTTTCTGTGATTTTTCCTTTCCCCATTACAGCACCAGCTAAAATAAAGAATGGTAATGCTAATAGTGTGAAATTCTCTAAAGAATTATTCATACGGGTAAATAAGGTTGCAATCATTTGAGAATTTCCAGACATTATAACTTCGACTAACGGTGCAACGGCAAGAGCAAAAAATACAGGAAGTCCTAATAACATTAAAACTAAAAATAATACAAAAAATAAAATTGTCATATAATATACCTCTTATAATTCTTCAGAAGAATCTTGAAGAAAACTTTGGAAAATAGATATATCGTGAAAATCTACTCCCAATAACAAACACACTGATAAAAACAGCTTCTGAGCAGCAATAGTAATCATAAAAAATAATGATATTGGTACTATTGTTAAAACAACTCCCATACTAATAGGAATCTGACTAAGTGTGATAAGAAAGCCATTTTGCATTCCTTGTACGGCAAAAGGATACCAAATTATCCCCGTAAAAAGAATAAACATCACATAGATAATTTCTAAGACATACTGAATTTTAGTGCCCTTAAAATAATCTGGTAAGAAAGTCATAGATATATTCTGATTGGAATAAATAAGATAAGGTAAGCAAAGATAAGACATCCATAACATCAAATATACAGCAACTTCTTCAGGCCATGCTAAAGGTGAATTGAAAAAATATCTCAACAACACTTGAACAACAATAATCAATGTCATTATAATTAAACATACCGTGGCAATATTCACAAATATTTTGCAAATAACTTTGTGAACTCCATCTATCCCCATTAGGATTTTATATAACATACTACCCTCCATAAAGTTTAATGTAAAACGATTTTCATACATGTAATCATAGTATAAAACAATAAAATATTTTTGCAATCATTATTAATATATATAATAAAATCAATATAATTTTATTATATATATTAATTTAAAAATAACAATGCCTCTTATATGAAAAAATATTGTAATAAATTTATTATATAGTCTTGTAATTTTTGAAAATTGTTTTATAATAATAAATAGAGGGATTTATGAAAAAAATTACGATTAAAGATGTTGCTCAATTAGCCAATGTTTCTACAACAACAGTATCTTTTGTTTTTAACAATCCAAAGAGAGTTAATAATGAAACAAGACAAAAAGTATTGGAAGCTGCTGGAAAATTGGGATATGCTCCTGATTTTAATGCTGTAGCATTACGAGGGAAATCAACAGCCATAGCTGTAATAATTAATTTTCATTATGACCAAACTTTCCATAATCCAACAATTATAGAAGGGATACCTTTTATCGCTCAAAAATTAACACAGAAGGGATTCCATTTTATGCCTTTTTTTATGAAACCTGAAGATCAAGAAAATCAACAACTTTTATCACTAATTGATAACAATAGGATTGCTGGAGTTTTGTTTTTAGCATCAAGAAATGACCTACATATTCTTAATGCTACTCTACAAAGAAAAATACCTCTTGTTGTTGTTGGTACTTTAGATCATTATGATAATCAAATATATAGTGTTGATAATAATAATGTTGAGGACACTTATAAAGCAACAATGCTAGCTTACGATAGAGGTTATAAATCTATAGCTTACCTTAGTGGAGACTTGGATTATATTGTCTGCCAACAGCGTCTAAATGGGTACAACAAAGCAGTTGCCGAAAAAAACATTCATACATCTATGGTCTATGGATTTTATGAAGATAGACAATCTATAGAGCAAACTATACAAAATATGATGATAAATTCTAATCCAGATGCGATTATTGTTAAAGATGATATTAAAGGAATTTATACTATTACTATGTTACAAAAATTAGGGTATATTGTAGGGAAAGATGTTGGGGTAATAGGTATTGGAGGAATTACAGCAGGCACGTTTTGCAATCCTCAACTTAGTACCATGAAGATTTCCATGCAAGATATTTTTGAAAATGCTATTGATGTACTAATAGATCAGATCAGCACAAAATCTACTAAAGTAGGAAGAACTTTTATTACAACAGAATTTATAGATAGAGAAAGTTTACCTACTAAAATAATAGTATAAAATAAACTTTCTTTTATAATTTTTTCAAAAGCACTCTAGTTTTACGTTTTAATAACAATCGTGAATAGAACTACTCATAAAAAGTTATCTGAATATATGGATTTTGTAGGGTTAGAATCGTTATATATTTGATTTTAAAATAGTCTTTATTAATTGCAAAAATCAATTTATCTAGAACAGAAACTTTATAAACTTCTTTTACCAGATTAATTGTTCAGTACTTGTCAAAAGGTAATAAAAAAGTCAGAATACTAGAGTTAGTAGCAGTAAGCACACATATTTATTGTCCCAAAGTTTATAATAACAATGGGTATAGCATTCTGACTTTTTAGAATCATATATTATATATATGACAGTTCATAATTATTACTTTTAAAAAAAATTAGGAAGTATATAACAAAAAATTGAAAACAAAGTAATTATAATAGGTACCCATAAAGCATTATATTGAAATTCCATCTTGGTATCATTTAGAGATGTGTTTTCTTTTCCTTTCATTAGGAAAAAGAAAATATGAGAAATAACTACACTCACTAATGAACCTACTAATACATTTAACATCCATGACATAGGAGTAAATTTAGCTAAGAGAGCTAATATAATAATAGTAACAAAAAAAGAAATAACGGCTTCTCGTTCTTGAATTTTTTTGAAAAATATACCTAATATAAATATACCAAAAATAGATCCTAATAAATAAGAACCATATTTAGAAATAGCTTCTAGTAATGGGATTTTAATTTCTCCAAATAGAATAGAAGCAATAGCAATAACTATCCCCCATATAACAATCCATTTTTTGATAGTTTTGTCTTCATTATTACATACTATATTAACAGCAGTAACTGTTGCCATAGAATTTATAAGCGAGTCTAAGCTTGACATAACAGCAGCAAGAATAGCGGCTATAACTAATCCAAAGAGCCCTGATGGTATTGATTCTTGAATAAATTTAATAATAATTTGGTTTGGATTAGAGAAATTTGTGCCCTGATATACTTTAAATAAATAAAATCCTATTAAAATAAAAGCACACATTTGAATAATACTCCAAATGCTACTAAACCATAAAGAACATTGTAGATTTTTAGAGTCTTTTGCTGTTAACATTCTTTGAACTTGTACTTGATCTGTACCAAAATAAGCAGTGTGAAAAATAGTGCCCCCAACAATACCTGTAAAAAATGTGTTAGATATGTACCATTGTTCTGGAATTCGGAATGCATTTAATTTTCCATGATCATTTGAATATGTTAATATCTCAATAATATTTCCATGTTTTTGCATCAATAAAACCAAGATACCAATAATAGCACCCCAAAGTACGACCATCTGAAACACATCTGTCCAAATCACAGCTTTAATTCCACCATAATAAGTGTATAAAATTGCAATAGTAGAAAGTATTAAAATACTAATATATTGTGAAATTCCTGTCAGTTCTTTAATGATTAGAGCAGGTGCATAAATAACAACGCCAGCAACAACAATAGATTTAAAAATAAATGCTACTGAGATAAGTTTTGTTATATTTTGACCAAATCGTTCTGTTAAGAATTCATATACTGACACATAATTTTTCTTATAAAAATAGGGCAATAAAAAATTTCCTGAACACCATAGCCCCAAAGGTATAGTTAAATTAAATACTAGC
This sequence comes from uncultured Brevinema sp., assembly GCA_947036575.1. Classification (GTDB taxonomy): domain Bacteria; phylum Spirochaetota; class Brevinematia; order Brevinematales; family Brevinemataceae; genus Brevinema_A. The sequence continues at coordinate 45,455 of CAMQSH010000002.1, forward strand.
ATTGATAAACCATCAACATAAGCCCAACCTGGAGCTCCTATAAAAGTAACTGCACTAATTTGAGAGGCAATAATAGACAAAGCTATAGGTAACCAAGAAAGAGAGCGAGTCTGAAATTTTTGCTGTGACTTTTCTAAAACATATCCTATTAATATTGAAACAATAAAATATACTATAATAATACTATAATCTAAAATACTCATATTTTGTTACTCAAACCTTGTATTTTATTTATTAATTTATTTTACTTTACTTTACTTTACTTTACTTTACTTGTTTATTTAATTTATTTATTTATTTATTTATTAATTTTATTGAATGTAGGACCATCTATTGTTGGAATATAACCTTTATATAAAATACCTTTTGTAAGAGTTTCTGGAAGAAAAAACCATACTATTGCAGCTAACATCCACACAGCAGGTGCTAATGCCATGCCTGTTACTAAATTTGTTTTTTCTGCAATTACTGCAACTATTACTGGTGCAAAAAATGATAAGATTCTTGATGCATGAAAAAGTGATGCTCCCATAGATCTAAGATGCTCTGGAAATATTTCTGTAAAATATCCACCCCAGATAGCACTAGAACCTAAAGAAAAACCATAAACAAAAGCCAAGATACCTATTAAAGTTGGATCAGATGGTACAATAAAATATAAAACTAGAATAATTCCTGCCATAACAAATCCAATAAGATTCAAAATACGACCCCAAGTGTTTCCAATAAAACTCCATACATAATTTCCAATGAGTCCACCTGTTGATTGAGCTGAAAATAAAATACCAATAATCGTTGGATCGAACATTCTTACATCTTTAAGATAAGTTGTTACAAATCCACCAAAGAACTGGTATGCTAAAACATTAAATGCAGCTAAGAATATACATAGTAATGTATATTTTGCATATCCATTAGAAAACATTTCTTTCCATGTTCCTTTTCTAACAATTCCTGTTTTTTCTTCTTCAGAAATAGCTTCAGTTTGTCCATATGGTATATATTTTCTATCATCAGGCACAACAAAAATCATTAATATTCCTGTAATTACAGGTGGTATTCCACCAATCCACATTAATAATTCCCAATTAGAATCTTTTGCAATAAAAGCTCCTAAAATCCCCATAACAATAAGTGCTACAGAAAATGTTGCTGAAGCAACACCAGTTGCCAAGACTCTCCATTTTTGAGTAAACATACCAGCTATTATTCCTACAGCAGCAGTAAAATAACCACCTAAAGAAATACCGATAATAAAACGTAGAATCATCCACATATTAAAATCAATAAAACTCATATTAGCAATTGTTGCTAAACCGTTTAATAATGTGATAAAAATCAAAACTCTTTTGCGTCCAAATTGCTCTGCAAATTGTGCTGTAAATATAGCGCCTATTAAAGCGCCTACACTTTGTGCAGAATAGAATAGAGCAGTTTGTGTTAAAGATAAATTGTAAGAATCTCTTAAGTAAGGACGAACAAAGTCAATAATAGAAAAATTATAGCAGTAAAAAAAGTATCCTACTAAAATAACTAAATACGATATCACACGGTGTGGTGTTGATAATGTGCTCATTGGCAGTTTTTTTATTTGATTCATGATAAATCCTTTTTATAAATTATTTGATTGTTAGAAAATATAACAAAAAAGAGTAGTTTTTTACTACTCTTTTTTGTTATTTTAGTATTAGCCATTATAATCAAAATCTGAGTTGGTGATACCATTTGTTCTATCTAAGATATCTAATCCTTGTTGATTGAGCCAATAAGGAAGATCTATGATAACCCAATTTTCAACTAGTTTATCTCCTTCACGACGATAAACATCTACTACTTGCATTTCTATGTTTTTAGCTCCACCTGGTAAGCCTAAAAAACCTCCTAATGGACTATTAGAAAGATTTGGCCATCCAAAAAAACAAGCATAATTACCTTCAGCAAAACGACAAACATGTCCATTAAATACTTTATCACCTAAATTTTGACGGAAAGGTAATTGATGTCCTCTTTGATATCCTCTGATTGTATAACTTGCTCCAATTCCAGCAGGTCCATACCAAATCATATCTTTTGACCAAGATTTTTCTAAAATTTCTGGAGGACAAGACATAGAACCACTTTTGTTGAGCTCAGACAACTCATCTACCATTTTATTCATCAAATTTAAAGTAATTTCAGCTTCTGTTGATGGAGCATCTTCAAATAACAATCCATCGTGAGTACGAGGACCTGGATAAATAAAATATTGCCCTGTTTCTGGTGGTAAAGGATTTACTCCAGCCTGTTGCATAAAACCAATAAGATCAAAGAAAATCCCTGATTTGGTGATTTTTCCATTTTCAACACAAGTAAATTCTGCATAACGAAGACTAATCATTTTTTTTGTTGGTTTGATACCTAGCCATTCTTCATTAAAGTTCCCCATAAAATGTCCCATACTCATAGTCCACTCTTCATGATTACCGTATAAATTATTACCACCAATAAAAATATCTTGGCGTCTTTGCATTCTATGTAAAGATTTTTTTAACGGTCTCCAGAATTTATCAACAACAGTCTCTAAATTATTCTGTTCACGAAATGGATATGAAGCTCTCCAATCATAATCTTTTGCAATTAATGGCTTTAGATCTACTAGTAGTGATGCTTCTGTAGCATTTTCTACAGCCTTAAAATACTCCAAAACGAGCTGTTTTGTTGTTGTATATGTATTCATATATAACTCCTTCTAAATAGTTATTTATATATTTTAATCTTTATTGAAAATTTGTCAAGTCTTATTTTTTAAAATAGTAATATTAAATACCTTGAGCAGTATTTACCATAATAATCCAGCAAGGGTAGCTCTACCAAGTATATCTATGTATAACAAATGTAATAAAATATATATAATCTGAATAAGTTTTTTCTATGGCGTCAACTCTATTTAAGGACCTTGTATATATCTATAACTTGCAAGTTGACTTCAAATTTTCAGTATTTTTCCAGTAGAAGTATAGTAATATAATGATGACAAGTAAGCATTATGCTAATAGATCTAATAAAGACATACATAGTAGCGGTAAGCGTGCATACCCATTGTGTACCAAAGGTAAAAATAAACAATGGGTAAGATAGAGTCTCTACACTGTGGTTAGAGACATAATAAAGCTAAAGGACAAAGCATTATACTTTGTCCTTTTGGGTTTCTATATTTAGTTTAGATTAGGTTGGATTTTTTGTCAAGAGATTTTATTTCATCCACTATGCACCTTTAGAAATTTCTGGAGGATTTTTAGCTCTCATACTTTCTGAGACAGTCAACGAGATCATGCATATCTTCCATAGTGCTTCTGTCTTCATCACTTAGAGGGGACTCTTCTTGAAAACTTTCATGCAACTCTCTATCGTATGAGCAAAGTTGCTTATGAGTTTCGTTACCAGCTATGTTTTGAGCAAACTCTTTGAATTTAGGATTTCTTAGAATATCCTCTATGGTAAGAAATGGCGGTATTTTAAAAGGTGCAATCTCATTTGAAAGTGAGCTAAAAG
>CAMQSH010000003.1 GCA_947036575.1 uncultured Brevinema sp.
CTCCAAAGTATCACGATCTCTATAGTAAAAAATTCCCATTGTCTATGGAAAAATAGAATTATTAATAAAAAAAACACCTCTGTAATAGGGGTGTTTTTTGTTTAATATTTAAAAATATTATTTTAATTTTGGCCAGAAGTCTTTATTAGCTTCTATAAGATCATCAAGGATTTTCTTAGCAATTTCCATAGAAGGTACAGTACGAGATAGAGAAATAGCTTGCCATAATTTTAGGTAAGATCTTTCTATCCAAGCTTCAACGGTTAATTTTTCTACAGCGACTTGTTGTTCCATAAGTCCTTTTTGAAAACGAGGAATTTCTCCCATAACCATAGGTTCTGGTCCTGTTACTCCCACAACACATGGGATTTCTACCATAGCAGTAGGATCAAAGTTAGAAATAGATCCATTATTAGGAACAATAAGAAGCATTCTTTCACCTGTATTAAAAGCAATTGCTGTAGCCAAATCAACGATATAACTAGCATGACCACCTACATGAAAAGAACTATCTTTGAAAGTGCCTTTATCAATGATTTTTTGACATTCTATGAATACTGTTTTTTCTCTTCCTTCTTTAACCATATCTGTTCTTGTATAATTAATGTCAGAATGAGATACGACATAATCGGGGAAGAAATAATATTTTAGGTAGGAATTAGGAATCATATCTGGAGATAGCGCATAAGTATCTTTGGCTTTTTTATAAGTATCTGTCCAATCTGCATCTCTGTTTGAATCTACTGTATGAAAACCATGCTCTGCTATATGTTTTTTGATAGTAGGCATGAGATCTCGTCCTGTAGCTTTTTCACGAATATCTGTCCACCAACCAAAATGATTTAATCCAAAATATCGTACTTGCATCTCTTTTCGAGATTTTAATCCACATACTTTAGCCATGGTAGCTTCAAGACCTATAGGCATATCACAAATATTTAACACTTTAGAATTTGGTTTTAATCTACGTGTAGCTTCGGCAACAATAGCTGCTGGATTAGAATAGTTGAGCATCCAAGCATTAGGGGAATATTTTTCCATGTAATCAATAAGCTCAATAACACCACCTATAGAACGCATTCCATAAGAAATTCCTCCTGGTCCACAAGTTTCTTGTCCGACAACCCCATGTTTTAGAGGTATCTTTTCATCTAAAGAACGCATTTCGTATTTTCCTACACGAATATGAGCCATTACAAAATCTACATCTGTAAAAGCTTCTTTAGGATCTGTAGTGTATAAAAATTTCACCTCTGGGGCTTTTTCACGCATCATGATTTCACAGGCTTTACCTACTAATTCTTGACGTTTTTCATCGTTATCATAAAACTTAATATATCTTAAGGGAAGTCTGTCTTGACTTTCTAATAATAACAATACGATTTCTGGGGTGAAGGTACTTCCTCCTCCTGCTATAACTATAGAATATTTATTCATAATTTTCTCCTTTTATGGTATTTTATAATAGTTTTTCAAAAGCTTCTCTTACTTGCGGAACGGTTAATCCAACAATAATTTGAATATTGTTGTCAGATCTTACTACTCCATGAGCACCACCTATTTTAAAAGAGCTGTTGGCTTCAATCTTTTGAGGATCTTTAACACTGATTCTTAATCTAGTAGCACAATTAGTAACAGATTTGACATTTTCTTTTCCCCCAATAGCAGTTAAAAAGATGAGAGCTTGATCTTCAGATTTTGTTGTGGTTTGTTCTTCAGAAGTGATATCTTTATTTTTAAAATCTTTTTTGGTATAAAGTTTCATTTCTGACTCTTCTTCTCTTCCAGGAGTTTTAATATTTAATTTTTCGATTAATAACTTGAACACGATAAAATAAATACCAGTAAATATTAATCCTATAATAATTTGGGTGAATATCATTTCTGAGTGATTCTGAAATAGAGGAATCCAACTAGTAGCAAACCAATTTATTAAACCACTACCAAAATCTCCTGTAACACCAAAAGCATAAGCTACTGTTGCTAAAGTTGCAGCAAGAAGAGAATGCACTAAAAATAAAATAGGAGCTAGGAATAAAAATGTAAATTCTAAAGGCTCTGTTATTCCAGTCATCATGGCTGTTAAAGTTACAGGAATAAGTAAAGAAGCTACTCGTGTACGTTGATCTGGTTTAGCTGTAAAATAGATTGCTGCTGCAATTCCTGGAGAAGCAAAGACTTTAGACATTCCATACATACGGAAAGCGCCTTCTGGATATATATCTATCAGAGGACCGGTATGAGCTATAAAGGTTTCAAGATTTGCTGGATAATAGACAGTTAGACCTTCTGGAACTATTGCAGGACCAAAAGAAAACGGACCATAAATAAAATGATGAAGTCCTGTAGGTATGAGAGCTCTTTCTAAAAACGTAAATACCCAAACTCCAACTAATCCTGAATTTGCCATAAAGCCTTGTAAAGAGTTTATCCCCATTTGAACTTGAGGCCAAATAATAACAGTAAGTACAGAAACTGGTAACAAAACAAAGAAAGCCCGAATCACAACATAACAAGTTCCATTAAAAGTCCCCAACCACTCAGGTAATTGAGTATCAAAATATTTATTGTGAATATCCGTAACAATATAAGCGATTAATAAAGATCCTATCATTCCTGTATCTAATGTTTTAATACCTGCTATCATTGCAAGCCCACTTCCAGGTTTTACAGCTTGAGACATATCAATTCCAACAAGTCCTCCGAATTGAGTCAAAATAGCAGAAATAAAATAGTTAAAAGTTAAATAGGATATAACAGCTCCTAAAACAGCACGTCCAGGTGCTTTTTCAGCGAGAGCAATGGGAAGCCCCAAAACAAAAACAATAGGTAATTGTCGAAAAATAGTCCATGCTCCTTCTTTGACAATATATACAATCTTAAAAAATACTCCTGAAGGATCTGCTAGATCTCCAACAATAGAGGGGGAACTCAGGACTGTTGTAATAGCAACCATAATCCCTGCAAAAGCAAATAGCAATACAGGAACAAACATAGCTGCTCCTAATCTTGAGAAAAAAGTCATAAATTTAGAACTTTTCATAAATATCTCCTTATATAAATAAAAACAACATGTATTATATAAAAAGATACAAGCTGTTCTTTTTATATAATACAATATGTGTGTATAAAGTCAATCTATAAAAAGGAATAAAAAATATATATATGTAAAATATTGTTTTATAATGAGTTGTGATTATTTTTCAATGTGAATAAGGAATTGATGATCTACTGGATTCTTGAATGCTTCTGTGTATTCAAAGATTTCCCCTGTATCAAAATAGCTCGTTGTTGTAGTGATAATGAGAGGAGTATTTAAAGGAATATTTAAAATATCAGCGATTTCTGGAGTTGGGTGAGCTGGAATAAGCTCTAAATCATGACTTTTGATTTTTCTATTTTTTTGTTGAGTAATGTATTCATATTTTGAGTGAGAAAGAATCTCTATACTTAGCTCAGGAAACAAAGAAACTGGCATATAGCCGATTTCGATAGAATGGACAAAATTATTCAAATAACGGATTCTTTTAGTGAAATAAACTAAAGCATCAAGTTCTATATTTAATTTTTTTGCATGGAATGTGTTTGCTGCTTGAATACGAAAGTCTAGGACTTTAGTAAAAGGAATAGATTTTTCTTTTTTGGCTAATTCATGAAAACTATAAACAAAATTGAGAGAATGTTGTCTTCTTTTGTTAGAACGAATATACCTACCACTTCCATGAACAGAATAGATTTTCTCACTTTCTACAAGCTCTGCTAAGGCTCTTCTTATTGTTGTTCTACTGACTTGATAATGAGATGCGAGTTGATTCTCTGATGGAATAATCTCATGATCTTGTTTTGAACTGATAAAATCTTGATAAATATGGTCTGCGATTTTAGAAAATAATTTTTGTTTTATTACTTGATAGGAAGTGTTTTTTTTAGACATTATAATTTCTCTATTTTTTTGTTATATTATATATTATGATCTGGAGATTTGCAATCTACCAATGAGTATTCTTATTTAGTCATACTTACAAAAATAAAAAACACCACCCTAATAATAAGGTGGTAGGTTTTTGTTTTTATACAATAATTATTTTGTTTGTCTTATTAAGATAATCTAATTTACTCGCTACCAAAAGTAAAGCCAAAGGTAATTGAGGTGTTAAATCCTGGTAAAAAATGGCTAAAATTTAATAATTCAAATTTATTTCTCCAACCTATAGTAAATCCATTATTCATTATATATTGTATACCTGGAAATATGTAATATACTCCTAAGCTGAGGGAATTTCTTCCTTCTAATGTTTCTGATCTATTGAGATAATATTTAGTATCGGCAGCTCCAAAGTGTACTCCAACCCCAAGTATATCAAACATTATTCTACCTGATTCTAGCTGGCGTCCTACAGTATAGGCCATTGCAAATTCACCATATATCTTTTCAAAAGTTTGATTATATATCGTATCGTAATCTCCTTCTAAAAAACTCATAGAAAAACCTGCTCTCATATCAAAACCATGTACCATATTATTTTTACGTACACTATGAAAAAGGTATCCTATTTCTAGGGTAAACATCCCACCATCCACCGATACTGCAGGTCGTGCAGGAGATTCTATAGTCCCCCACCAAAAATCTGTTGTATAGGCATCTCGTCCACCTCTAGAAGCTGTTTGATATCCACCACCGATATTAATCTGTAGATTGTGTCTTCCGATCTTTGCGTAAGACATGGTACTTATTATAAGTAAAGCACATAATAAAGTAATTCTTTTCATTTTATTTACCCCCTTATATAACAAAAATATTTTATTAATTATTATAGTATTATACTAATAGATTGTCAATAACTATCTATTAGTATAATACTATAAAGCTATTGCTATTATAAAAAAGTATGATATAATAAATTAATAATAATATATTATAGGAGTTTCGAATGTCTTTTGAACAAAAATTTTTAAGTGCTGCTAATGCGTTTTCAACACAACGGCATATTAATGCTGTTAGGAATTCGTTTTATAAGTTAATGCCTCTCATTCTTATTGCATCATTTTATGTACTGATTAACAATGTTTTTTTTCCATTGTTTGCGGACAATGCTTTTATCCAATCTTTTAAAGATGTTGGAGATAGAGTATTTCGTGGAACATTAGGAATTATGTCCTTACTCTCTGCCTTTATAACTGCTTTCTATTTAGCAGAATCTTATAAAGAAGAGGGTATTTTTTATGGAGCAACAGCTCTTGGTTGTTTAGTAGCTTTACTTCCTGGTGCACCTATGGTCACTGTAGAGGGTGTTACTGGAGGTGTTTGGGGGATTTTAACATTTGCTGATACTTCTGCTTCTGGATTATTTGTAGCTATTCTTACAGCTATTGTGAGCACAGAATTATTGAGATCATTTTCCAAAGTTAAAGCACTTCTTATTACTCTTCCTGATTCAGTCCCACCAGCTGTAGCAAAATCTTTTTCTGCTCTTGTTCCTATTTTATTAACTTTCACTATTTTTTCAGTTTTTGCTTATATTCTAAATTATGCTTGGGGAACAACTCTTTCTAATATCATTACAACAACCATACAAACTCCTCTTGTTAGTATTTTTCAAACACCAATTGGATTGATGGCTGTTGTAGTATTAAAAAATCTTCTTTGGGGATTTGGTTTACATGGATCTTTTGTTCTTGGTCCCATTACAGAACCTACTCTTCTTATTGCAATTCAAGAAAATATCGCTAATATACAAGCAGGACTTGAGCCAACATTTATTGTTACAAAGCCTTTCTTAGATGCTTTTGCTAATTTTGGAGGTTCTGGTGGTACTTTTGGTTTAATTTTGGCACTGCTTATTTTCTCCAAAAGAGAGGATGAAAAACTTATTGGTAAATTAAGTCTTACTCCTGGGTTATTCAATATCAATGAGCCTCTTATGTTTGGACTTCCTATTGTGTTAAATCCTGTTTATATAATTCCTGTTATTATTACGCCTATCGTAACAACTTTGATTGCTTATATTGCAACAGCTATGGGGCTTATTAATAAAACAATTGTATTAGTTCCTTGGACAACACCACCAGTGTTATCAGCATACCTTGCTACAGGAAATGATATTAGAGCAGCGATTTTATCTATGGTATTAATTGTAATTTCTACTCTTATTTTTGCTCCTTTTGTTATGATATCTAATAAAATGCTCAAAAAATAAACTTTAAAATATAAAAATACCACCTATTAATAAGGTGGTGTTTTTTTGTTTAATTTATTATTGAAAACTCTCTAAATATTTGAAAATTTCTTTAGATTGAGCATAATGTATAGCCTTCTTTCCATCATAATCTCTTACGTTAATATTACTATTATCTGCCAAATATTTTACTATCTCTAAATGACCACAAGCTGAAGCATACATTAAAGCTGTCCACCCACTACTATCTTTAGTAAGATTAATATCAGTACCATTTTTTATACATCTTTGCACACCAGTTAGATCACCATTTTTTGCACTTTCAAGAAGATTGTCAATATTATTTTTCATTTGAAATCTCGTTATCAATTTCTATATTATTTTTTAATATAAATTTTCTACTACTTAGCACCTACAGCCTTGAGTAAGTCTATAATTTCCAAATCACCATTCTCTAAAGCCCATGTTAAAGGAGAGCCACCATCATTATCTTTAGTATTAACATCAGCCCCACCATCTATAAGTAATTTTGTTATATCTTTATAGTTCATCAAAATAGCAAAGGATAAAACAGACTGATTATGATTATCTTTATATTTGACATTGAGATCTGCTCCACTTTTTACAAGTGATGCTACTACTCCCGTGTGCTTCCCATAAACAGCCCACATCAAAGGAGTCAAATTATCTCTAGTATCTTTAATATTAACATCCGCCCCATTTTTTAGAAGTATGTCCACGACACTAGTATGACCATTCATTGACGCATACATTAAAGGTGTTATTCCACTGGTGTCTTTTATATTAACAGGAACACTTTTTTTGATAAGCATATCTACTATATCAGCATGACCATGCCCTGAAGTCCACATCAAAGCATTTTGATCGTGTTTGTTTTTAGCGTTAATATCTACATCTTCTTGGATAAGCATTTTTATTATATCTGCATTACCATTTACAGAAGCATACATCAAAGTAGTTGAGCCATTCTTATCTGCTAGGTGAGCATCAGCTCCATTTTGCATTAAGAATTCAACAATATTTTTATTACCACTTATAGACGCTGTCATCAAGGGTGTTACCCTTTTAGTACCTCTTTCGTTGACATCTCTTCCCTCTTTAATAAAAGCTTGCACTTTTTGTAGATCTCCTATTCCTGCTGCATCCCAAAAATCAACAGTAGCTCCATTATTAAGAAGGAGTTGGGTAATATCTTTATGTCCAGCATAATAAGCCTGTCTCAAGAGCGTTTTCCCATCATCTAATTTAATAGAAATATCTGCCCCAGCATCTATGAGTAGTTTTACAATTTCTGTATATCCTTGTTGAGTTGCTAACATCAAAGCAGTCATTCCATCATTATTAGCTATATCAAGATCAGCGCCTTCTTTGATAAGGAATTTTACAATATCAGGATGTCCAATATAAGAAGCCCACATTAAACTGGTAAAGCCCCTATCATTAGTAGCATTAATATTTACTCCGTCTTTGATCAAAGTTTCAACTTTATTCAAATCTCCGTAAAAAGTAGCTGAAAACAACTCCTCATTTGAGTTATTACTACAAGATATGAAAGATAATAATAGTATAAATAATAATATTTTTTTCATAATTACTCCTTTAGAACCACAGGAATGTTAATAACATGTGGCTTCTTATACAGAATTTTTATAGAATAATTCTGTATACCTACTATTATCGGTATAATAAAGTTTTAATTTAGACAAAGAAACACCACACTAATCATAAAGACGGTGTTTTAATTTTTATAACCTATCAAATATATTTTTTAAAGCCTTATGATAAGCTTCAGGATCTTCCAAATCTGCTAAATGTCCTGCATTTTCAATCCAAAAAAGATCTTTATCTGGAGCTTGGATCTTTGAGTAATATTTTTCTGTTAAAACACTAGGAACTTGCCAATCGTTTCGACCACAGATAAAAAAAACAGGAACATCAAACTCTAAATAGTCACTAGTATCATAGCTTAAAAGAAATTGCATAATATTATTGTTTGTTTTTAGTCCCGTAAAAAGTATAGGGATGTCTCTCATCGAAAACACAGGGCTTTTAAAAAATAGAGAGAGCAGTTTAAAAAATCCATCTCTATGTCCTGCAAGTTTGTATTTTAATTGTATCCCTCTCATGCGTACTACTAATCTCATAACATTCTCTTCATTAAAAGAATAGGGATAATCAGACATTTCTTGAAGATTTTTTAAGGTTTTAAGATCATTTTTTTGCTTTACCAAATCCAAACAATAATCATATCCGACTTTCTCTCCTTGTATAAATCCGACAACTTGTCCCATTCCCACGAACGCTGCGACTGTATTTGGAAAACGCTTTATGTATTCAATTCCCATATTAGTGCTTCTAAGGAAATATCTTGTGGATTTGATTTATTTTTACTTTGTGTTTTTCCTGTGCCTCGTTGATCATAATAGACAAAACTATAAGGTAGATTTTGCTTTATTGTTTTATAAACAAAATGAGCTTCTGAACTACCTGGACCACCATGCAAAAACAAGACGACTTCACTAGAATTTTCTACAGGATATTGCAAAAAATATTGTTTTATTCCATTTATTAAAATGTATTCTTCTGTAAATGCTTTCATTTTAAATCTCCATTTAAAAAATAAGAAGTGCGAAGCTACGACACTATTGTCTTATACAGAATTTTCATAGAATAATTCTATAATTCTATATTTTATTATATCTTTATAATAACTAATTGTCAATAGTCACCTATATACAAAAAGCCCTCTCATTTTCAGAGAAGGCTTTTTTGGTATCGAAGATACTTATTTAATTATTAATATTTTAAGTAGATTTTTTAGAATATACAGTGACATCTAAAAGATAAGCAACTCCAAGACTGACTACAAAAGGAACTAACCAAGGGAATCCTGCCCCTCCCAAAGGAATAGAAGTAACAAGACTTGTGAATGGTGCTACTTTAAAAGTAGATCCAATAACTTCGATGAGAGTTACCACTAAAACAGTATAAGTACCTAATTTAAAATAGATAGCTTTTAGGTTTGCAAGGTTCATTAATATTAATACTATAGTGAGAGGATATAATAAAAGGAGCATAGGGATAGATAATTTAACAATCATATCAACACCACCAATAGCTATAACGGTAGAAAATACACAAGTAATAATAAGTAATTTTGTATAAGAAATATTTAATAATTTGGAGAACCAGTCAGCAGTTAGTGCTGCTAATCCCACTGCTGTTGTTAAACACGCAGCACCCACACAAATACCAAAAATGATTCTTCCCATAGATCCTAAAGTTGCTTCTGCAATATAGAGAGCAGGACTTGTAGTATTGTTCAAAGCTTCTCCACTGACTAAAGCACCAAAATAAGTTAAAAAGAGATAAATTAGCCCCAAACCTGTTGCTGCAATAACTCCTGCACGAACAAGATAATATTGTTGTTCTTTTACTTCAGTAACACCTTTGGATTTTAGACCAGCAACGATAACGAGTCCAAATAAAATAGACGCTAAGGCATCCATAGTTTGATAACCATCTATAAAACCACGAGCAAATAGATTTGTTGTTTGAGCTGTTGGTACAGGTGTACCAATATCCATAGTCATCCCTCTAACAAATATAATTGCTAACATCGCTAAAATAATAGGAGTAAGGTATTTTCCAATAATATCGGTAACTTTATTTTCTTTAACGGTGAGTAAATAAGTAATAGCAAAAAATAGTGTTGAACTAATAATAGAAATTACGACATTTCCTTGATTTGCAAAAAACGGTTGTACTGCTAATTCAAAAGTAGTAGATCCTGTTCTTGGTAATGCAAAAAATGGTCCTATGACTAAAATAAGTAAGGAACAAAATAAAATATTAAATCGTGGCGATACTTTGGAAGCAAAATCATCTAAACTACTACACTTCGTGAATGCAAGTACCCCTAATAGTGGCAATCCCGCTCCTGTAATTAAAAACCCAAGACTAGCAACAAACCAGTTACTACCTGTAGCAACGCCTAGAGATGGAGGAAAAATCAAATTTCCAGCTCCAAAAAACATAGCAAATAGTGCAAAGCCTAATACCCATACTTCTTTTGTCTTTGACATAGTTTCCTCCTTTTGGAATTTAGTGATGATCCCTTATAGGTAATCTATCCTGTTAAATTAAGTACTGTGTTAATATTATATTATATTTTTAAAAATAAGTCAATACATGCGTAAAAAAATATCAAATAGCATAAAGTGGTTGATTTTTAGACAATATTAAGACAAATTCCTATAATTTAGCTCTAGTAGAGTATTGTTATACACATCTAAATAATCCTATATAAAGTATTCAGTTGACAATCAATCATATTTAATATACAATAATAAATAATATAAGAATTCACATATTGTATTTTATACACTTTAAAGAGTTGATGACTCTAGTGGTTCTAAAGGAGAAATTTATGGCTAATCCTGCTTTTCAAGAGAATATTTTAGAAGAATATTCCTACGCCGATGAACAAGTAATGACAGTAACAGGAGCTGTTAATAGATCTTTGTTTTTAACAACAATATTAATGTTGACAGGTACTCTTAATGCGTTTATATTTTTTTATGTAGATCCTAGTATTGCTATGACAATAGCTACCGTATCAGGTATTGCAGGATTTATTACGGCTTTAGTTGTTATATTCAAACAAAAAACTGTGGCTATTAAAACACCTATTATTGTTTATGCTGTTTTTGAAGGACTTGCTTTAGGAGGAATTTCTTCCTATTATGAAGCTGTTTTCTCTGGAATTGTTATTCAAGCAGTATCTATAACTGCTTTAGTATTATTTATAATGCTCTTTTTATACAAATATAGAATTATCAAAGTGACAGAAACTTTTAAAAGTGTTATTATTGGTGCTACTATGGCGGTAGCTGTTTTTTATCTTATTGCTTTTGTGTTATCTTTGTTTAATATGCCTATTGCATTTTTATATGGCAATTCAAATCTTGCAATCGGTATTAATGCTGCTATTGCAGGACTTGCAGCTTTTAATTTGTTACTTGATTTTGATTTCATCGAAAGAGGTGCTAATCAAAATTTACCTAAATTTTTTGAATGGTACGCAGGTTTTGGTTTATTAGTTACTTTAGTATGGTTGTATCTTGAGATTTTAAAATTATTATCAAAATTACGATCTAGAAAAAACTAGTTTTTTAATTTAATCAATATAAAAAAACAACCTTATTATTAATAGGGTTGTTTTTTATGTTTATTTAACAAGAGAAGAAATTATTTTTAAAGCTCATCATTTCTCAGAGCAATAAAAAATTCTTCTGTAAAATCTTCAAAAGAATACTTATTTTTTGTATTTTATAATGTTTTGGTTCACTTGGATCCTGAGATTCTACAAATCGATCAATATATTCCTCAGAGTATTTATCAAGTAGAAATTCCCCTTTAGATATATTATACTTAAATGTTGCATAAGACAGTACAAAATCTCTCTCATCAAATACTTGCTCTATGGTAAAATAATCACCCTTTACTGCAATATACTGGATAGTCCTAAAATACTTAATAAAGTAAGACGAAACATAATACCTCTTTTATTTTTGTAAATATTATATTAAATAAATGGTATCTATTAAAAATCTATTTTTAAGGTTTCTTTACCTAAGATAGTACTATCTAAAGCAGTGATTTTTAATTTTTGTTCTTCACTAAATCCTATTGTTTCACCATCTTGTAGGGTGACATCTGATGTTATTACATATTCTGTAATAGATTGTAGAAGACTAAGTGTTTCATCCTCAGATTTATCACTATCGATTATTTCCATATTTAGCTTGCCATACACATCCAAACCATAAGTATAAAGGCTTAGTGTAGCACCATTATCATTACTATACATACCGAAAAACACCATATTCATTAGTGGAAATTCATTATCATTAAGACTGGATTCTGCAGAATCAATATAAAATTTTGGTTGTAATACCGATCCTAAAGTACTTATTGCAATAGCGTTAGGTTGTTTTAGACAACTAGAACAAACTTTAACAAAGAGATCTGTAGCATCTAGCAATTTTTTTTCCCCACCCAATACAGCTACAGTCATATAAGCTTTGTGACTTTTTGCGACTTCGACAGCATCTTCCCAATAAAAATTTGTTCTAGCATTATCAACTGCTTCATCATTTGGGATTGGGGCTGGCATGAGACTCACAATAAGAGCCATATCATCAATTGTTTCGATTAATGATTCGGGATCGTCTTCAGGTTTTTTATTGATAATAATTCCCCAATCTTTTTGTAATTGCTTTCTTAATAAGTCCAAATCTATTTTATTTTCATCTAATAAGACAAAACTTATAAAAGAGCCTGTTCCATCTCTATCTTCTTGATCTTCTGATCCCTCAGGATCTAGCTCTCGTACTTTATTAAAATCAAGTTCAGCCTCTTTTTCTCTTCCTAATTCAGAATAAGTACACCCTCTATTATAGTAAGCAAAACCGTCCTCAGGATCTAGTTTTATTGCTTCAGTAAAATCATGAATAGCCTCTTCATATTTTTCTAATTCATTATACGCAAGCCCTCTACACTCGTAATAGGTACTATCCTCAGGATCTAGTTTTATAGCTTCAGTAAAATTGCTGATAGCTTCTTCATATTTTTCTAATGCAGAATAAGCATAGCCCAAGCGATAATACCATTTATGATGGTTTTTACCTTCTTTCGCTGTATCAAGGAGAGTTTGTATTGCTTCATTATATTTTTCTGTATTGTTATAAGCGACAGCTAATTGTCCAATAAGTTCATAGTCCCTATCTTTTACTGGTAGTGCTAAAATAGCATCTACTATTTCTTGATGATCGCCTTCATCGTGCCATACATCTATTTGTTCTAAAAGTTCTTTGTGATCCATTATAAACTCCTATATTGATATATCTTACTACACCAAAATCAAAAAGTCAAGGTATATAGGTATATAGGTATGGTAATTTTTGATATAAATTTACTCAATTAACAAATATTATTAAGATGGATATATTGCTAAATATCATAATAAATTATATAATATAAAAAACGTTCAAATAGGAGAGGATTTAAATGAAAAAATATAGTATATATATATGTTTATTAATTTTAACCACGGCATATTGTAGTAAAAAAACGATAGAAGGTACAGGTCCTGGATATATTTCTCCAATAACTGTAAAATTATCTATGTCTGAAGGTCAAATCATTGATCTTGATATTATAGAAAATGACACTAGTTATATTAGTAAAAGAGCTATACCTATCATCAAAGAAAGAATCTTAACTGCTAATAGCCCAGTTGTGGATAATGTATCAGGAGCTTCTTATACTTCTTTTGGTGTGAAGTTAGCTGTTGCTAACGCATTAAAAAAAATGGGTAAAGATGTAGAAAAAATTACATTAACAACAAAAGCACCTGAACAAGAGCCTATAGAATCTCCAGATGTACAAACAGATATTATTGTTATAGGTGGAGGACCAGCAGGATTAACTGCAGCTATTTCGGCAAAAGAAAATAACACTACTGCTAATGTTATTTTGGTAGAAAAATTAGATATTCTCAGTGGTAATGGAAAATCTGATCGTACATTTTATGATCTTGTTAATACAGAAGCACAAAAAAAAGCTAATATTGAAGATTCTGCAGATAAATTTTATGGAGATCTTGTTAAACGATCTAAAGAAGTAAATCCAGACTTAGATAGAATGAGAGCTTATGCTGACGGTTCTGCAACTTTAGATCCTTGGTTAAGAGATCATAATATTGCTCTAGATTATGTCCTTAAAAGAACACACCAAGCAAAATCTAATTCTTTTGCTGGTGTTTATATTCAAGACAATTTAGAAATTGCAGCAAAAAAAGTAGGTATAGATATTAGAACAGGAACTAAAGCTATAGATCTCTTTGTTGAAGCAGGAGTTGTAAAAGGTATACGTGCCCAAAAAGGAAATCAAACATACAATATATATGGAAAAGCAGTGATTGTAGCAACTGGTGGGTTTTCACACAATAAAGATTATATAAAAAAATATGCACCTCAATACAAAGATCTTTTAACTTCTAATTCTAAAGGAGCTACAGGTAGTTTTATTTCACTCTTTGAAAAAAATAATATTGCTTTAACTAACATGGGTGTAATCAATGTTTACCCGATAATTTCAGATAGAACAAGAGAATTAATATCAACAGAAGATTATATTTTAGTCAACCAAGAAGGTCTAAGAACATTTAACGAAACTACAACTTTTACAGATAGAAATAATTCTGTATCTAATATTCTAGCTCAAACAGGTCAAAAAATGTATCTTATTTATGATGAAGCTGATAGAAAAGATAGCTATCGTATTGCTTATCAAGAAGCTCATGGAATAGCAATCAAAGGAAATACCGTACAAGAATTAGCTGACAAATTAAAAATGACTTCTTCAGAAGGTCTTCAGAATACTTTTGATAAATATAATAAAATAGTAAAAGGTGAAACAGTAGATCCTTTTGGAAGAACTACTTTTAGAAATGGTTTTGAAAAAGGTCCTTATTATGCTATTTCTGTAAAACCTGGTATTCATATGACAAGAGGTGGAGTACTTGCTACTGCTAAAGCAGAAGTTTTACATAATGATAAGACTTTAGTGAAAGGTTTGTATGCAGCTGGAGAAGTTGCTAATATTTTAGATGGAGCATATGTTGCTGCTGTTGTATTTGGACGTATTGCTGGTATAGAAGCAGCTCAATATATTCAAAACAATTAATAATATTAAAGAGATTTTAGAAAAACAAATCATAATAAAAGTACAATATAGTATATAAATAAAAACACCACCCTAATAATAAGGTGGTGTTTTTTATTGATTAAATATCTAGACTAAAATATTTTTGAAATTTTCCTCCTTCTTATTTTTATATGGGCATTTAAATTATATTTGTTTCTTCACTATTAAATTTGAGATTGTAGTGTTTTTTAGTATTCACATACATATCTATATAGATCTTTTGAAAATTTGTATTAGGGGGTAGGTATTTACTAGGAGGATTGTCACTTTTTTTATTATTTTCTGTAGATCGAATAGGTAACAATCCTGAATCTATATTAATATTAAGAAAATCTTTTTTTTGTTTTTTTGTCCAATTTGTATGAGTTCGAAAAGCTTCAGCAATTGATACTACATGATCTATTTGTAAATAGTTAGTATTTGTAGAATAACTATGTGTATAAGGATCATACTGCAAATTATAATGTGAGTAGTTAAGGTTTGTAGTATATCTATCGGTGAAGTGATCATACCATAATCCAGATTTTACAGTGTAATTTTTATTTGCTGTAAAAATAATGGAGGTATTGGTAATTATTTGTTTATTACTGGTGATGATTTGAAAAAAACTATTAGAGAGGTGAGTTCTTTTTAATGTTTTATATCTATATATCTTAGTATTCGCTTTCCATTTATTTATGGGTGTATTATTAGTATGAGTATTAGTAATTTTTTTGGTAGTTATATTGGTAATTGGATTAAAGTTTGTTGAACAGATAAAAGTTTTATTAGTATAATTAGTAATAGAAAAATTACTTTTAGAAGTATAGATATTAGTGAGATATTCTTTTTTTAGGTGGTCAAAATAAATTTCAGAATGTGTTGGAAGTGAAGGAGTGGAATTACTTGGTGATATTGTATAGACAATACTATATCGTGGTATCTTAATCTTGAAAGGATATTGGGTATGTATATAAATCGGGGATATTAATAAAAAGAGGGAAAGCATTAAATAACTCTAAATATGAAATTCCCCAATATCATATTTATAAGTTACTATAGCATAAATCACAAAATAATGCAAAATATTTCTTTAAAACTATTGCATTTTTATGAAAAAAAATGTATTATTTACTAGTCATATTATATATATTGGAGACATGTAATGAAATTTACCGTAAACAAAGATGAGTTCTTAAAAGCCTTGACAATATCGGATTCGATTATATATCCAAGAACCCCATTAAGTATCTTATTAAATATTTATCTTGAAGTACATAATGATGGTCAAATCATTATTCAAAGTTATAATGGTGATCATGGTGTTAAAGTAGAAGCAACAGCAAAAGTAGAAGAAGCTGGAAAAATCAGCTTACTATCTAAAAAATTATTAGAAATTATACGTAATATTCCTAATGATACTATTTGTATAGAACAAAAACCAGGTGAATTAGAAGTAGTTATTCATCCTGAAGGTAAAAAATCACCTATTTTTCGTTTGAATGGTGTTTCAGCTGAAACTTATCCTACTTTTAAAGAATTTAATTGGGATAGTTATATCAAACTCAATCAAGGAACACTCAGAGAATTAATTACTTCCACAGAATTTGCTGTGTCTACAGATCAATCTCAAATTGCTTTTACAGGTACTTTTATCACAGAAAGTTCTGATGGTATTTTATCTTTTGTTACTACAGATGGTAAAAGATTAGCAGTAATTTCAAAAGCTATAGAAGAAAAAGAAGGCGAAGTTTTAACAGATATTATTGTTCCACAAAGAATTCTAAAAACTATTAGTGATTCCTTAGGACAAGGTGAAGTATTATTTGCTGTACACAATGGTCAAGCTTATTTTAAAGTGAATAATACCTATGTCTTTACAAATCTTGTTGAAGGAAAATTTCCTAATTATAGAGATGTTATCCCAGCACAAAGTACTTCAACACTAACAGTCGATGCAAGTGCTTTAATTGCTTGTTTACAACAAGTTGCTATTATGTCTGATAATGAATCTGGGCGTGTAAAATTAGATGTTGAAGGTAATCAGTTAGTGATTACAGGTGTTACTGTTCATGGTAATAGTAACGCATCTGTCGAAATTGGGGAAGTGACAGAAGGTCAAAATGTAGTGTCAATAGCAGTAAATCATAAAGCACTAACAGACTTCTTACGTAATATTCAAGGTAAAAATGTACTCATATCGATTAATTCTTCAGGCAGTCCTATTTTGTTAAAGCCTGCTGGTGAGAGTGATTATGAATATATTACGATGCCAATGAAAAATAATTAATAAAATTGAATTAAGGAAATATAAAAATGGAAAGTGATAGTAGTAGGTGTAATAAAGAAAATTTTATTACACTATTAGAAGGATTTGAAGCAGAAGATGTTTTAACGCCTATTTCAATGACTCAATTAATCAATATAGAAGATAGCTATGAAGAAATCATAGAGATCATTTCTAATTCATCTCATTATTGTTATCCTGTTTATAAAGATGGGATAGATAATATTTTGGGTATCCTCTATATTCGAGATCTATTAATTAATAAATCAGAACCTTTTGATTTGTATTCTCTTTTACATTATCCTATATTTATATCTGAAAACAAAAGTTTACTAGAAATACTAAAAGAATTTAAACAAAAAGAAACTAGTTTTGCTATTGTTGTTGATGAACACGGTGCTGTTCGTGGTACTGTTACAAGTACAGATATTCTCAATAGTTTTTGTGATAGTAATGCTTCTGAAGCATCCTTACAAGATCTTGTCAAAATACAAGGAAATGACTATCTTATAAATGCACGTTTTCCTTTGGATGAATTTAATAAAAAATTCGATCAAGAGTTAAAAGGTGAAGACTGTGATAGTTTGGGTGGATTTGTTATTGAACAATTTTCTTATGTTCCTCAATTAGGGGAAGTGCTAACTATAAATAATATGGTTATTACTATTTCACAAACTGAAGGTGCAAAACTTCAAGAACTGACTGTTAATTTTAATACAAAATAGGAGCTATTATGAAAATTTTATTTATCAATGATGATGGATATGATGCTATAGGAATTCAAACATTATATAAAGCTTTTGTTAATCATTATGATTCCTACATGTGTGCTCCTCTTACTCATAAAAGTGCTTTTAGCCATGCTATTAATTATTATGATCATCTAGAATTAAAACCTCTTTCTGATGGTATAAAAGGGTTTGCTCTTGATGGGACACCAGCAGATTGTGCGAGAGCATCATTACAAGGATTATTCAAAGAAAAATTTGATCTTGTATTATCTGGTATTAATTATGGAGTTAATGCAGCCCAAGATATTTTTTATTCTGGTACTGTTGCTGCTGCTAGGGAATCTACTTTTCATGGTGTAATGGCTATAGCAACTTCTCTTCATCTTCAGGATTCAGCGGGTCATGTTATTACTGATGATATACAAAACAAATTTGCTTATGCTGCTGAAATGACTAAAAGAATAGTTGATACCTTGCCAAAAGAATTACTTCAATACAAAGAATCTCTTATTAATATTAATTTTCCAGCTACAATGCCTGCTAAAGGGATTAAACTTACTACTCTTGGATTACATGGATACAAAACAGAATTGGAACATTCTTCTAAAGATAATAAAGATTATGTAAAAATTAATACTGTTGATAAAAGTGTGGGTACAGGACCAGGGACTGATGTATATCATTTGAATGAAGGATATATTGTTGTTACTGCTCTACACAAAGGTATTAGCTATGATGAAATTTTACAAAGTAAACTTGCTTTTATAGAAAAAATTTCAACTGCTCTTTAATTTTATACAAAAATGTTTATTAAAAAAGGACTCTTAGAGTCCTTTTTTTGATTTGAAATATAATTAGGATTATAAATTAGGATTTTGAGGATCAAAGATAATATCTTTTCTTTCTTGTAATTCTTTAATAGAAGACACACCTAATAAAAGCATTTGACTATAAATTTGTTTTTTGATATTATTGAGATAAGCAGTGATAGCTTCATATCCTCCACCAACAGCATGTGTAGCAACAGGTCTTCCTATCAGGACAGCATCAGCGCCCAAACTAATTGCTTTGATAACATCTGATCCGGATCTAATAGCACCATCAACTAGTATAATAGCTTTATCGCCAATAGCTTTTTTTATATGAGGAAGCATATCTATAGGTAAAGGAAAAGAATCACCAATACGCCCTCCATGAGAAGAAACGATAATATGTGTTGCCCCAGCTTCAACTGCTTTAAGAGCATCTGAAACAGAGAGGACTCCCTTAATAATAAATGGTAAATCATAAGTTTGGGATAGTTCTTTTAATTCTGATGTTGTTTTGGGAGTAGTTTCTTGTCCTAGATTGGAGAATGTTTTTAAGCCGATACCATCAATGTCTGTTCCAAATCCCAAGGCTCCAGCTTCTACAGCTAATTGATAACGTAATTTTATAAAATCTAAATCTTTTCTCGGCTTACAAATAATTACAGAATGTCCAAAGTTTTCTAAAATTGCTTGTGCTACATGAGGAAATAAGTCAGGGTCTGCAGGATCTGGGGTGAAAGCGATGGTTCCTGCATGCTTGGCACCTTTTATGAAGGCTCTTTGTAAATCTAATTCTGTAATAGCATTATTATAATTAATTTTTCCTCCACCAATAGGAGCAACTAAAACAGGCATAGATAGCTGTCTATCAAACATTTTTATAGAAGTATCTACAGTGATATTTTCATGAATATAATTAGGCATGATTTTAATTTGTTTAAATCTATTATAAGCTTGGATAAATGCTTCACCAGTACCAACTCCACCAACACCTGGTATTTGACCTCGACACCAAACTCCATCACAAGCTTTACAGACAATACATACAGTCTTTAGTAAGTTTCTTGCCTGTTTTTCACTATTTTGGATAATTGCAGTGTAATCGCTAGTATTTTCGACTTCTATTTTAATAGATGCTAGAGTTTTGTTAATTGCTCTTAATGCAAGCTCTCTTGTAGGTGCGGTAGCAATAATATTACCTTGTTTATCAAGATTGTTTTTTGGATAGTAGACAATATCTCCTACTTGAGCTTTGATAGAAAAGTGAGAAATATATTCTTGTTCCAAAATGTTATCAGGAATAGACATACTTATTACTTTGCCTGGAGGTAGAATAATAGCTCTTTCTATACTGGTAAAATTTTTAGTAGGGGTGAGTTCAGGAATTTTCTCTCCTAAGGCAGTTTTGACCATATATTCATGGAGAGGAATTCCTGTTGCAAAAGGAAAAGTGTGGGAAGACATAAATCCACCAGATAAACGAGCAGCAATTTCTATAACCCAAGTTTTATCTTTAGATATTTTGAGGTCTGCCTTAGCTGCACCGTGACTGAGCCTCAAAGCTTTGATACCATCTCTAAAAGTAAAAATCGCTCTTTCTAACCATTCGTTATTCAAGCTTGAGGGCAAGATATGTCCTGTTTCTACAAAATAAGGAGAGTATTCGATAATTCTATCTCCAATACCTG
This sequence comes from uncultured Brevinema sp., assembly GCA_947036575.1. Classification (GTDB taxonomy): domain Bacteria; phylum Spirochaetota; class Brevinematia; order Brevinematales; family Brevinemataceae; genus Brevinema_A. The sequence continues at coordinate 20,464 of CAMQSH010000003.1, forward strand.
TAATAGTAATAATTCCATCATTAATAAGTGCATCAATACTTAATTCATGAGCATCTATATATTCTTCTATAAGGATTTCTGGAAAGTCTCTATTATTTTCTTGGGCTAGAGTAATAGCAGCTGTTAGTTCTTCTACAGATTTAACAAGAGAAACTCCTCTAGCACCCATATTTCTTGTTGGTTTAACTACACAAACATGATCTAATTCTTCAAAAAAAGACAAAGCTTCTTCTAAATTAGTAATTTTTTTGTATAAAGGAATAGGGACCCCAGCGTTTTCAAATGCTTTACGCATTAAGGCTTTGTCGCTAGCATTCAATGCAGCATTAGGGTGATGCCCTGGTAAATCAAAATGATGGGCAATGGTAGCTACTGTATAAGAAGCGTCAGTCCCAGCTGTTGCAACTCCGTGGATATCACCTTTTAGGCTTACATATTCTTGGACTTTTTCTAAGCTTTCTTGAGCATCCATAGTATTAGCAATGATAAAATCATCAGAAAACTCAAAACCTACAGCTTCGGGATTTTGATCAGTAGCGATTACTCTTAATCCAAGATTTTTTGCTGCTTTGATGAGAGGTATTTGTAATTCACCTGCCCCTATAACGATAAATTGTTTGTCTGAATAGGACATGTATACCTCTTAATTATTCTCAGCATTGGAAAAATCCACAGTGTTTTTATGACGGATTTGACTAATCTGATCAACATTTTTAATAACATTTGTAGATGGAATATTTGTTTTTTTATCCTTAGTAGTATTGGTATTTAACGAAGGCACAAACTCTATAGGAATAATAAAAGCAGATTTAATATCAATGAGTGATAAAGGGGTAGTATTTTGCTTTATCGTAGCGGTATAAGGTGTGATAGCAGTTACCGTTGCTGTTGTAAGAGGAATAAAATTTTTATCAAGGATGGCGACAGTTGAATTTTTAGTTAGATCATAAGCCGTCCCCAAACTGATCTCAAAACTCGAATCTGCTAAACGTGAATTAATATAACCAATAGTAGGAAGAAATTGTGAAATATTTACAATTAAATTTATGAGATTTTCTGTTAATCGTTGTGAAGTAAAAGCATGCTGAAGTTTTTTAATTAACAATCCATTTTTATCAAATACTTCAATATCTAATACTGAATTATCTTGATCAATCACCATACTTGTAATAGTATTATAAGTAGTATTTTGTTGAAAGATTGTCCGACTTTCTTGGACAAATTCTTTATCTCTTTCTATTACAAAATTCATGTCAGGATAAAAAAACTCTAATTCTTTAAATTCTTTTTGAATAGAAGATCCAATTCTACAAGAACTGTCTTTAATAAATATTTTATTTGTATATTGATATAAAAGTCTTTTACTAGTATTTAATCTTTTAGTTTTTGTGAGATGATTACGTAATGCTAAAATCTTAGTTGTCAAAGGATTGCTAGTATTTTGATTAATAGCTTCTGTTAAGAGTAGATTTATAAGGTATTGATTGTTTTGAATTTTTGCATAATTAATAAGCTCATTTCGAGCTTTACTATTAGAAGGGTCTAACTTAACTATTTTTTGTAATAGAGAAAGCCTATAATAGCCAAGACCTTTTTTACGCTCTTGATTTGCTAAACCTTCAAGGTGCTTAGAAAGCTTTAATTTTAAGTCTGTATTTTCTGTTGATAATACATAATTATAAAATGCAGATATATATAATTGATTAGAAGGTTCTAACTCAAAAGCTTTTTGTAAAAATTCATTAGCCTTATCAATGTTATTGGCAATAGAATATAAATTATATAATTTCCATTTTAATATCGCAGTATTTTGTATAGGTAATTCTGAAAGTGTTTGATCTGTTATTTCGTAATATTTTAATGCTTTTGTATAGTTATTTTGAAAAAACGATAAATCACCAAGCAGTCTATTTCTAAGAATAGAATCACCAAAACGTGCATTTGCTTCTTCTAAGATGACAATAGCTTTGTTAGGTTCTTTATCAGAAATATAAAAATCAGCAAAGGCATCAAGTAAATATTCATTATAAGGAAAGCTTCTGATTCCATCTAAAAATATTTTTTGTGATAAAGACGAATTACGATTTTGTTGAGCAATTTTTGCTCTTAAAATAACATTTTGCCAAGAATTAGGACTATAGTGATATGCTAATTCAGCCAAACGTTCTGCATCTTGTAGAAAATTATATTGAAGATTTAATAATGCAAATTCAGAGTACGCTTCTCCCATGTTAGGAGCTAATTTAATAGCATAAGCATAGGCATCTTGAGCATTGGTATATTTTTTTTGTGCTCTATAGATATTTCCTGCAATTACATGGTTACTAGGATTTTCTTTAGATAGTAAAATAGCTTTTTGAATATTAGTAATAGCATTGTCGTATTGATTAAAAGATAGTAATAATTCTGCATATGTTCTATAAATATTATTATCATTAGGGTTTTCTTGAAGTAATGCAGTTAAGCTAGAAATTCCTTGTGCATAATTTTTCTCAGTGATATACTCTTGGACTTGTGCTAGTTGTTCTTTTACAGAATTACTTGTTTGAGAAAAAGAGATATTTGGGAAACAGATAGTTAGCAATAAAAAAATATATATTATAGTTTTCATTATTCCTCATCTTCCTGATTTTCGATTTCATCGGCAACACTAGTATCAAAACCACTAGTTGCTAGTTTTTCTAATAATTTGCTTGCTTTTGTATATAAATTTTTTGAATTAACAACAAGTACGTGTGGTTTGTTTTTAGTAGATTTACCAACACCAAATATTTTTGATAAGACACGTTTTACCGTTCCGATTTTAACAATTTGTTCTTTAGGATCTAATAAATGTACGTGTTTCATAGATAAGTATGCAATTATATATAAAAGACCGTCATATCCAAAGTTTGTATCGACATCCGGTCCCATCCATACAAATCCGTCAAAAGGTTCTTCATGAGAAAATTGTTTAGTGAGACATTCAGAATAATTAATATAAGATTGGTAATAGAGAGATTCTCTTAACTCTTTAAAATGTTCTATGTTACTTTTTTGATAAAGATCGTCTGCTAACCAAGCAGCTCTTAAAGCATATAATCCACGTCTTGCTGTTGGTGATGATTCTTTAGGGAGATGTATAGTACTTGCAAATGCCAAAATATAAGCAGCTAATCCTTCGACAGTATCTCTATATGTTGTAAAATCAATTTTTTCTCCAAAAATATCTGTTAATAATTTATCTCTATTATCTGCTTCTTGTTGGATTTCTGGTATCATAGTAGGCACTACTTTTTTTAAATCACTTAATAAACCTGAATAAAGACAAGAAGGGCATACAACAATAGGATAAATCATAGGATTTATGATTCCGTATTTTTGAGTAGGTATGTACATACGCCTTAGTTCAATGGTGAGATCTCCTGCATTGAGACGGCCTCGTCCTGTTTGTAATTCTTCTTTTTGAAATTTAGTTTGACAAGCGGGGCAAGTGATAATATTTTTAGAAAAAAATGTAACTTGTTGTTTTTCATTCAAAATGGATCTCCTTGTTACAAAATAAATAATTATATTTATTTTAATATATACATTGTAACGTAAATACTCTTTTTTTTCAAAAAAGTGAGCCTTTATTCTTTAAAAAAATAAATAAAGTACGAAAATATATATAGGGATAAAATTTTTACTTTGTAACAATCGAGGTTTTATGTTATTAGAATTGATTTTTTTGGCTATTATACAAGGAATCACAGAATTTTTACCTGTCTCTAGTTCCGGTCACCTTAATGTTTTAGCTCATTTTATAGCTTTTGACCAACAACATCTATTGTTATATTTTTTGGTATTACATGCGGGTACAGCTTGTGCTGCTATTTATTTTTTTAGGCAAGATATTTATGCTATTATTTTAGGATTATGGGAGTTTGTTACAAAAAAAGATACAGAGCAAGCAAAAAATGCGATTAAATGGGTACAATTAATTATAATGGTATCTATTCCAACAGGTATTGTAGGAATAACTTTAAAAACATCTGTAGAAGCTTTAGGTTCAAACTTATTAGTGATAAGTATTGCTTGGATTGTTACAGCAATTATTTTATTTGCCACAAAATTTGTTGTTTCCAAAAAATTAGAACTTATGACATTCACTTATAAAGATGCTTTTTTAGTTGGAATTGCTCAAAGTTTTGCTCTACTTCCTGGTATTTCAAGATCTGGATCTACTATTGCCATGGCATTATTCTTAGGAGCAAGTCCTTCTTTTGCAGGAAAGCTTTCTTTTTTAGCTTCTTTTGTCGCTATTTTTGGAGCTTTGTTGTTAGAAATATTAGATTATATAAAAGTTGGTGACTCAACATTATCCTTTACTTATTTATTTATTGGATTTATAATGTCTTTTATAGTGGGCTTGTTTTCACTTAAATTTTTAATTAGTATATTAAAACATGGTAAATTGTTTTTATTTTCTGTATATTGTTTTATAATAGGAGTATTACTTCTATTTGTTATTTTATAAAGTTGTAGGTGTATAAATGTTCAAAGGTATTTTAAAAGTTGTAATCTCTTACGCTTTAATGTTGTTTTCTCTTTTATTGATGATCTCTCTAGTGAAGTTTTCTCCAAATGATTTAGCTTTTTATACGACAGCTATAAACTCATCATATACAAATATATTGGGAACTCTTGGTGTACAAATAGCATCTCCTTTTGTATTTTTTTATGGGTATTCTTCTTGGATTTGGGGCTTGTTTTCTTTATTAATAGGAATGCGTATTTTAGTGGGTATAACGCCCCATGATTTGTTAATTCGTTTTGCTCTTGCTCATGGTATTGCTCTTTTAAGTTCTACACTTTTTACTTTGTTTACTTCTAATTTTTCTTTTCTTACAGGAGGAGTTTTTGGAGCTCTTTTTGCACATATCTTGACCAGTATTATTCCTAGTTTTATAATGATTCCTATTATTTTGGCTTTATTAATAATATTACTTGCACAAATGTGGTCTTTACCTTTTGAACAATTAGCAAAAAAATTCAATTCTTTAAATAAAGCTCCCCAAGTTGTAGTAGAACAGTATAGCGAATATAGAGATGAATTGCCTCAATATAATTCTGATTATTCAGAATTATCAATTCCTATTAATGATAATATAGAAGAAATATCTCAACAATACCATGCTACTCATGATGAAAATATGCACTATGGTGCTGTGGATACTTTAATAGAGGAATCACACCCAAGTGATTTTAGACATCGATCTCAATTACCAAGTTTTTTACAAGAAATTGATGAAGGAGAACCCTCAGAACAGCAGCAACCAGTATTTATCTGTAAAAAACCTTTGGTAACAAAAAAAGAAACACTATTAAGAGATGTAGAAGTAGATCTTCTTTCTCCTTATCTAAGAGGATCTAGTTCTTTTTATAATAAAATAGAAGAAAATAATTTTCTAAAATCAAGATCATTAGAGGCTTTAGAATCTCCAACGACTTTAGAAGAAGATGTTCAAAATATTACTGAGGGCCTTGATGAATTAGACCAATCTTTTGAATCTATGTTGCCTACCAGTGAATGGATTAGAGAATCTGGTGTACCTTTATCAGACTTTATTCGTAATCAATCTGGTGTTAAAAGATTGTCCTTTTCTGATGGGATTGTAAGTGAAGTAACAGAAATGAGTGAAATCTCAGAAACCCAAATTAATGCTGATGAAAATGAAAACATTGCAACAGTAGATAAAAAAACAGATTATGATTCTGAAGAGTTTGCTAATACTACAGATGATGCAGACAAGTTAGCTATTCATACTCTTATAGAAGATTCTGCAGATATTGTCTTTGATGCAGAACCCTCAATAATCCCCCAACATATTTCCAACTTTCCTCCTGTTAGTGGACTTTTAAGTGATACACCGATTATTTTAAACGAATTGGATGATAAAGGGCAAGAAATCTCCAATTTTTCTTTGGAACATTTTGAGAATCCGACTTATAGTAAGATAGATAATGATATTATAGGAATATCAGATTCTGAAAAAATATTGCTGAGTGGAATCGAGAGAACCATGAAAAAACAGCAAGAATCTACTGATTCATTAAAAGATAAACTTCATAAAAAACAACAAGAGTTAGCAGAAATATATTATAAGACATTAGAACAAGAAGAAAATGCTAGTTTTGTAGATGAAGAACTAGGACCAGTGATATCTGATTTTGTTCTTCAAGATTTTGAAAAGGAAATTTTAGCATTAAAAAAAGAATCTAATACTCTTGATACTGTATCTCAAAACATATCTGATACTAGCTTTTTGATGACTCATAAATCATCACTTGATTCGGAACCTGTGTTTGATCCTTTAGCTCAAGACCCAATTAATACTCTTGTTTTACCTGAAAAATCTATAGATTCAGAACACCTTATACAAGAATTGATGATTCCTAATGTAGAAGATATTGAAGATATTGAAAATGTAGATTATCTAGAATCTTTATTGGAAATAACGCCTAAGGAAGAAAAAGAATCTATTGATTTTCAAACAGAAGAAGATCTTAATATTAAAGAAGAATATGATATTCCAAATTTAGTCTCTCTTATGAGATTAAATTTGGGAGAGGCAGAATTTCCTGATATTAAAGAATTAACAAGAAAAGCTTTTTCCCCTAATAATAGTAATTGGAATATTGATTTTAAAGATTTTGACAAAGAAGAAACAGTTTTAGAATTTAAAGATATTTTCACACAAAAAGATAAGCCAAGTAATGATATTAATAAAATAGAAAAATTTGAAGAGTTACTGGAGACTGAAGATCCTTTTGTGCTATTAGAAGAGTCGCAGGGAGAAATTCCTATACCTTCAGTAGATACAATGCATAGTTTTTCTTCTGAATTAGAGAGAGAACCGGCCTTTGTTATTAGCAGGAATGATGATGAAAATACTCAAGAGAGTAATCTTCTAAAACCAAATACTATGACTCCTATGTCTATTCCTACTTTTATAGAGGATACAGCATTTAGTTTTTCTTCAGAAGATTCAGAAAGAGAACCTGAATTTACAATTCGTAATATTAATGATAATACAGTTTTAGATAATAACCCACCCCTTGAAATAGTGCAAAAAATAGCAGAGCCAGAAGAAATAGTAGCGCCACAAACAATAATACCAGAAGAGATATTTATACAGGATTCATCAGAATTAACAGATATAGAATTTAGGGATCAAGAAGATAATATTGCACTAGAAAAACCTATTGTTTTTGAAGAGTCTATTATTCATGATATGCTTGAAGAGGATAGAGAACCTACTACAGAAAAAGATAGTGAAGAAATGTTAAATGTGGAGCAGGAACAAAGAGATATTATACTTAGTCATGAAGAAGAAATTTTATTTGCAGATGAGGATAGTAATGAAATTTATGAAATTGAACAAAACCCTGTAGATCAAGATATTACCGATTTGGACACACCTGAATCTCTGTTAATGCCTTCAGTAACAACAGATACACATTTAATCAAAACTGTAGAGTATCCTGTTGCAGAGCAGATAGTTACACAAAATTCTCCTAAAGAAGCGATTTTTCCAAATATAGAAGATCTTGAGCCCAATACAGATGTGATTTCTAGAGCTGAAGAAGATGAAGAAGTTGAAACTACCATGAAAATGATAGAGGACACCTACGAAAGTTTTAATATCAATATGCAAGTTGTTGATTATAATAGAGGACCTACAATTACTCGTTTTGAGCTTGAACCACCATCAGGATTAAAATTACGTACTATTTTGAATTTACAAGATGATTTAGCATTACAAGCGGGAACATCCAATCTTCGTATTATTAGTCCTGTTGAAGGACGTAGTCTTATTGGGATAGAAGTCCCTAACAAAGTTCGTCGTAATTTCTTATTAAGAGAACAAATAGAGAGTGATCTTTTTGACGAATCCCAAGCAGAATTACCATTGATCTTAGGAATAGATGTGGGCGGAAAAGAAATAGTTAGTGATTTAGCGACAACTCCTCATTTATTAATTGCTGGTACAACAGGAAGTGGTAAGAGTGTTTATGTTAATGCCTTAATCATGGGATTATTATTCAAACTATCTTCTGAAGATCTTAAATTTATTATGATAGATCCAAAAATGGTAGAATTAGAGCTTTATAATGGTATCCCTCATTTATTAGCACCTATTATTACCAAGCCTGAAGAAGCTATGGCTGCTTTAGAATGGGCTGTTCAAGAAATGGATAGAAGATATAAAATATTATCAGAGCTAAGTGTTCGTAATATAAAAGAATATAAAAATTTAGGTAAGAATTCTCCTACTGGTGATCAAGGCTACGAAAAATTACCTTATATTGTTGTGATTGTTGATGAGTTTGCAAATCTTATGCTTAGAGCACCAAAAGATACAGAAAAACATATTTCTCGTTTGGCATCTATGTCAAGAGCGGTGGGGATACATTTGGTCTTAGCGACACAAAGACCGTCTGTTGATGTGGTTACGGGAGTTATCAAAGCGAACTTCCCAAGTAGAATAGCTTTCAGAGTAAGTTCAAAAATTGATTCCAGAACAATCATCGATAGAAATGGTGCCGAAACACTTTTAGGTAGAGGCGATATGCTCTTTATGTCTCCTAATTATATGGATCCTGTACGTATTCAATCTCCTTATGCTTCGAGTGAAGATGTCGCTAGAGCGGTAAATACAATCAAAAAAAATGGGCCACCTGACTATGCAATTGATTTTTCTGAAGTCTTAGCAAAACAAGAAGAAAACAACTCTGATGGCTCTCGTACTGATGCGATGAGTGATCCTTTATTTGAAGAAGTACTTCGCTATGCCGTAGATAATGGGGAGATTTCGGCTTCAGGTATTCAACGTCGTTTTAGGGTTGGGTACAATAGAGCTTCAAGACTTATAGAATCCATGAAAGATATGAAAATCATCTCTCCTCCACCGAGTGCGGGAAAAGGCTGGTTGATTAATATCACAAGAGACGAGATACAAAGTTATCTCGACTAAGGGGGGCGTTCGACCCACTCTTATGATCTGTCATTCAACTCAGTCATTTAAGATCATACGATCCTTTTCTAAAATTTCTAAAAAATATAAACTCCTTTCTAATTGTAGAATTAAAAATACAATAGAAGGGAGTTTTTGTTTATACATTTATAAAGTATAAACCTATACAATATAGACTTATACATAAATTCTTCTTGAATGGGCTACGATAATGTGATACACTATATTAATAATACAAATAGGAGTATCTTATGAAATTTGCAACAGGTGAAAAATGTAGTCAAGAGGGTAATTATAAAATCAGATGTTATAAAGGCGAAGTTTTTGTCAAAGAAGGAGAAAATTTTCCTCCTCATCCAGCGTCAGGAAAAGATGCTAACTATACCTTAGTAGACGAGAGTAAAAAGAAATAATTAAGCAATTATTACCAAAAAGCCCCATTTTTGATTAAGTGGGGGTTTTTTGTAGAAAAACTTATATAAATAAAAATATCCCCCCATATTTCATTAAAAAAAGGAAATACAGAGGGATATAAAATAGAAATATCTAGACCAAATCTCAAAATAGTAACGTAAAAATAATCATTTAAAATACAAAAGCCCATAGAGCTTGTATAGGTCATATTCCAACGAAACTAAGTTTTAAATATTTCTATTTTATTACTCGACGACGAAATTATACAAGGCTCTATGAGCTATAATATAAATGTACTCGTCGTCGAGTAAAAAACAAAAATCTAGTACAAAAGCCATGATATGAGAAACACATGGTCTTTTTATCTTTATCTTATGCAGTCCATGACTATGCCAATAAAAAAAGAATTATCCGTAGATAATCCAATGCTATTTTAAGCATAAGATAAAAATATATAACAAACTATTTCTAGTTCATTGGAATATGACTATAATTACTATAAACTATTATTAAATACTTGTCAAGGGTCATACGACCTTTTTATTTATAAAATTTTATAATTTGAAAAATTCTTGAAAGCAATAAAACTATATAAATTGAAAGCCCTAAAGGGTGCTTCGCTAGGGCGAATGCTCTTTGCATATTGTGTTTTATAAGTATTTATTTTATAATATATATGAAAGGAGTCCTGTTGCGTTCACTTTGTTCGCTTACTGGATAAGAATCCACATGTCTCTATCGTTCCTGTGGTTCTAAAGGGGGTAAATATGAGTATTAATTATATAGATATTTTAGTATCGAATATAGAAAAACGAAAAGAACAAGATAAAAAATTTGATTGGTGGCTATATCCTTTTTTAACGATAGTACTGATGATTGTGTTACCAACAGTTATGTATATACTAGTACTTGATTTAAATCCAGCTAATTTTAGTTTCTATGGTCTTAATGCAGAGCATCCTTATCTTGTAATAGCTGTCTTATTACTAATAGCGATAGGACTTATTGGATTTGTTTTTATAAGTTTTCACTTGATGTATAAAAGAGCAAAAAGAGTAAATTTTTTTATTCAAAGAAAAAAAGAATGGTACGAAACAATCACGGAATTCACTACTAATTCCTGCAAAAACTCAGATTCTTTAGGGAAATTAGAAGATTTTATTAATGAAGAAGTTAATATGTCTCCTAAAAAAATAAACTATACTTATTTAATCATTATAGCAGCATTTTCTATTCTGTATTATTTTTTAAAGACCCAAGACTCTTTGTATAGAGTACTTCCTTTACTTGCTATTTTGATTTTAGAATATTTGTTTTTATATCAAAGAGTTCAAGATCCTATCATAAGTCTTTCTGTAAAAAATATGGGGTTTTTGATGTTGATATCAGTACTTGCTGTTATATTCTTGGGAGATGTGCTAGGAAATACAATAAACAATGTAGCTTGGATAATGATATTAGCTATTTATAGCATGCCTATTAATTATCTGTGGAATAAATTACAAAAAAGAGAAAGTAGATTTTGTGAATTGATTAATAATATATGGATAGAAGAAGGCTGGATGACAGAGAAGATAGAATTCTTTGTCGATCCTAGAAAACAGAGATCCATGCGTGAGTGGATATTTCTTTCTGTGATTACTTTGGGAATAGTCGGGATAGTGTGGGATTACAAAATACATACAGATCCTGATAATATGTATCCACGCTTTTATAAAGCAGAAGATGATATGTTAGAGATAATCAAAAAACAAAGTTCTTTACTTCAAGAGCTATAAGAATAAAAGCAGGCCTCTATAGGCTTGATTTTTATATTTTGGCATAGTATTTATAATAGGATGTTTTTTATTAGAATTCATATTCTATTGACAAAAAATATAAGATTTTGCTAAGATAAAATGAAGTGACACCTACTGATTGAATATTATAAATAAATTTAAGAGGTAAACTTTAATGGCAAAAAAAGAACTACATTAGTTAAAGACTTTAGAGAAATTATAGAGCGTGGTGAGTTTGAAGATCTAAAATCTGTGTTTGATAAATGTGATATTAATGCAATAGATGGAAAATATGGACCAAACGCTTTTGGATTTACACCATTATCACGAGAGTTCGTATTTTGGTTAAAAGAATAAGGTAGGGATGTTAACTTAAAAGATTATTATGGATCCTCACCTGTTTTTAGGCAGATAGTTATGTATTAACTGAATTATATAAACTTATAGGTGTTACCCTCATTGTAGGAATAGGTAAATTTATTTTGAAAAAAATATTGAAAAAAATATAGAGAGGATTTGATTATGAAATTAAGTTTATTATTACTATTGTTATTGGGAAGTATTAATCTTTCTTATGGAGTAGAGTCAGAAGAGTCTTTAGAACAATTACAAATGGCTATTACAGAAGGGAATTTGGATCAAGTAAAAATACTGTTTGATAGTGGGATCGATTTACAAGTAGTGATTGAGCGTAGAGATATAACATCTTTACATTTTGCTGTTCAAGAAAAACAGTTGGAAGTAGTAAAATATTTAGTAGATAGAGGTGCTGATGTTAATGCTTTGGCAGATGAAAAAGCAACACCACTTCATTTTGCTGCTAATGATGGAGAGTTAGATATTGTAAGATATCTTATTGATAATAAAGCAAATGTTAATGCTCAAACTATTCA